>JAGWJK010000177.1 GCA_028865845.1 Rhizobiaceae bacterium | reverse complement strand
ATGCAGCGTCATCGCGTTCATCACCGGCCCAACCGGATTGTGTGGTGCGACCGGGATGAGATGATGATGCGCCATGTGCGAGATCCGCTTGGTCTCGCCTATGCCGCCGGCATGCGATACATCCGGCTGCAAGATATCGACGGCCTTCTTGCTGAGTGCTTCCAGGAATTTGCCCGGCTCGAACCAGCGCTCGCCAGCCGCAATCGGCACGGGGCTGTTGGCACGGACATCGACCAGTGCGTCGATGCTTTCCGGCGGCGTCGGTTCCTCGATCCAGCGAAGATCGTAAGGAGCAAGCTCCCGGCACATGGCAATCGCCGTCGGGACGTTCAGCCGGCCATGCACGTCGAGCATCAGGTCGACATCCGGACCGACGGCGTCTCGGACGGCCGCGACGATGTCGATCGTCTGCCGACGCTGCTTACGGTCCATTTCGAGATCAGCGACGTCGAACGGGTCCCATTTCAGCGCCTTGTAGCCCATGGCCACGGCCTTGCGGGCGTTTTCGGCGTATTGGTCCGGGGTCGTCGCGCCGAAGAACCAATGATTGGCGTAGCACTGCACACGATCGCGATATTTGCCGCCGAGCAGTTCGAATACCGGCACGCCGAGCGCCTTGCCCTTGATGTCCAGCAATGCCGCTTCGATCGCCCCGAGCGCTGTGCGGAAAACGGCGCCGGTGCGCCAGTAGGAATCGCGATGCAATTGCTCGATGATCGCATCGACCGCGAAGGGGTCGCGGCCGATCAGCACGCGCTCCAGTTCCTCCAGCGCCGAGACCACCGTCTTGGTCTTCCACTCGAGCGTCGCTTCGCCGACGCCTTCGTAGCCTTCATCCGTATAAAGCTTGACGAAGACGAAATTGGTGCGCGAAACGTTAGCGACAAAGACCTTCTGGGCCGTGATTTTCATGCTGTCCTCCCGGCCGCGATTGCTTGCGGCCTCTTCCTCGCGGCCTACTTCGCCGCAGCCTTCAACCGCTCGATCGCCTGGAACTGCAAGCTGTCATCGGCCATCTGCATCAGCTCGATGCGATGCCCGTCGGGGTCTTCGATCCATGTCTGCCAGTTATTGTCGGCAGCCTTGATCGTCGGGCGGATGCGTTCGATGCCGAGCGCATCGAGCTCGGCCACAGTCTTGTGAATGTCCGGAACCGAAAGGCACATGTGGTTGAAACCGACAGCCTCACGCTCGGCGGCACGCTCGCCTTCGCCTTCCGGAAAAACTTCGAGATACTGGTCGTCGGTGATGCGCAGATAGACGAGCCACAACCGGCCATCGCGGCCGAGCCGCATCATCTCGGTGAAACCGAGCTTGTTGACGTAGAAATCGAGCGACGCGTCGATATCCTTCACGCGGATCGCGACATGGGCAATCGAAGAAACGGTCAGCATTTTCAAAATCCTAAAATATATCAGAGACGGCCATATTTGGCGTAGACGTCGGCGACGTCGCCGCCGGCCCGGATTTCGTTGCGCGAGCGGTTTTCGATGGTGATCATCTCTTCGGCGCGCTGAAGCACGGCATCGACCTTGTCGGCGGGAATGACCACCACGCCATCCATGTCGCCGAACAGCCAGTCGCCGGGATCGACACGGATCTGCGCCGTCAGCGTGCCGGTAACGGCGATCGGCACCTCGATACCGCTGATGCGGGTACGCTTGCGGGATTCGATCGGCGAGAGGTAGCGCGTGAAAACAGGCCAATCCTCCATGTTGATGAGGATATTGCCATCGCGGATGCCGCCGTCGACCACGATGCCGGTGGCGCCGCGGCTCTTCGACCCCGTGCTCATCAGCTCGCCCCAGTGGCCGGAATGTCGCTCGCCGGCGGCCGCGATCAGCACCACGCAACCCGGATACATCTTGCGGAAGAACGTAAAGGTCTTGACCTCTTCGAGATCATATTCCTCGTCGGTGCGCACGTCGGCGCTGACCTTAACCGTGAACGCCGGACCGGCGATGCGCATCGAGCGGTCGAGTGCGCGGATGCCGAGATCCATGCACTGATTGGGCAGGCCCATCTCGTCCATAATGTCGTAGACCGCGGCCGTATAAAGCTTCTTGAAGCGCTCAGCCTTGTCGGCAATCGCTGCCGCATCTCTTTCCATCGTGATTTTCCTCCTCGCACAGAGCGGCTCCGCGTGGCCCCGCTCCTGGATCAGATGATCAGTTCATCTTATCCATATTTGAACTTCCTCTGTTCAATAATGCATGGTAATGGGAGGACAGAAGAAATGTCAACGCCTTCGAGATGAAGTTTGAATGATTGATGATACGAATGAAACGGCAGCGGCGAAGCACACGATCCCGGTGATCGACCGGATGATGGACGTGCTCGGCCAGCTCGAACGGCGGCCGAACGGCGCGACCATCCGCGAGCTGACGGAGCAGTTGTCGCTGCCGCGCACGACGATCTATCGCATCGTCAACACGCTGCAGGGCCATGACATGGTGCGCCGCGACGACAACGGCAGCTACACGCTCGGCCGCCGTCTGCTGGCGCTTGCCTCGCACGTCGTCGCCAGCGTCAGCGACATCGACATTGGCGCCATCGGCCAGCCTTTCCTCGACCGGCTTTCGGCCGAACTTGGGGAAGGCAGCAAGCTTTCGGTGATCGACCAGGACGGCATCCTGGTTCTGGCGGCCTCGCAAGGACGACGCGAATATGCGCTGACGGTCGCCCCCGGCCAGCGCATGCCGATCCATGCCGGCGCGGCGAGCAAGCTGCTTCTCGCACACCTGCCGCCGGACGAACTTGCCTTTTGGCTTGCAAAGCCGCTGATCGGCTATACCGCCAAATCGATTACCGATCCGAAGAGGCTGGCGAGCGAACTTGCGCGTATCAAGCGCGTCGGCTGGGCGCAGGATCGCGGCGAAAACGCGCCTAGCATCCACGCCTTCGCCGCACCCGTCTTCACCAAGACGGGCAAACTCGCGGCAGCGATCAGCGTACCGTTCCTCGCAGGCGCAGAACCCGCCCGCATGGAAGAGATCAGGCTTGCCGCGATCGACGCGGCCCAGGCGATGAGCGAGGCGATGCCTGTTTAGCAGGCCGGCCGATCATCGCTGCAAATTGACAGAAAATGGGAGGATCCATGAAAATCATCGACGTCAAATGCGCCATCATCGGCAAGAGCCCGATCGTGCGAATCGTTACCGACGAGGGCATTTCCGGCTACGGCCAGGCCGAAACCTGGAAACCCTACCTGAAGCCGCATATCCTTGCCTTCCGCGATGCCTTGATCGGCGAGGACCCGACCAATGTCGAGCGCTGCATGCTGAAGATCCGCCAGCGCGGCGGCTTCAAACCCTGGGGCTCCGCCGTCAGCGTCATCGAAATGGCGCTCTGGGACATCGCAGGCAAGGCCGCCGGCGTCGCGGTCCACAAGCTGCTCGGCGGCCGGGTGCGCGACCGCGTCCGCGTCTATAACGGCTCCCTCCGCTTCCCGCTTGCCGGCCATCGGCCGGAAGACCTGGCCGACGACCTGAAGAAGATGATGGACCTGCCCGAAGGCTTCACCATCATCAAGCAGCCGATCGGCTTTCACTCGCCGATGAAACGGGAAATTCCGAACTTCTACTACGGCGAGCCGAACGCCAGCCCCTTCCACGGCGCGCTCGATCGCGGACCGATCACCGAAAAGGGCCTGCGCCATTTCGTCGATTGCGTCGCCGCGATGAAGGAAGTGGCCGGCGACAAGATCGGTCTCGCACTCGACTGCGGCCCCGGCTGGATGCTGCCCGATGCCATCCGCCTCGCCCGCATGCTCGAACCCTATAATCTGCTCTGGATCGAGGATCTTCTGACGGGCGACTATACCCCCTGGGTCAACGCCGGCGTCTACCGCGAACTGACCCGCGTCAGCACCACGCCGATCCATACCGGCGAGCAGATCTATCTGCGCCAGAACTTCAAGGAGCTGATAGAGACCCAGGCCGTCAACGTGCTCGGCCCTGATCCGGCCGATGTCGGCGGTATTGCCGAGCTTAAATGGATCGCCGAATATGCCGATCTGCATTCCATTCTCTTTGCCCCGCACGGCACAGCCAACGGCTTGCTCGGCCTTGCGGCGCTGATCCAGGTTTCGGCCACACTTCCCGCCAATTTCATCGCCTTCGAATACACGACCGGTGATCCGGAATGGTGGTACGACATCGTCGAGGGCCTGCCCGAGGTCATCGTCAAGAACGGTTTCATCGACGTCATCGATCGTCCCGGCATGGGCGTCGATCTCATTCCGGAAAAAGCCAAGCGCTATCTCGCCGAGGAAGATCGCGACTTCTTCGCCTGATTTCTGTACACCGGACAGAGGGCCGCGCGTCACCGCGGCGGCCCTCCAACCGGGAGGGAACAGAATGACCATCGCTTTCTGGTGCGTGCTTGTCGCACTGCTTATGCCCTATGTCTGGTTCGGTGCGATCAAGCCGACTACCGACAACGAACGCAATCTCGACCAACCGCGCGATTTCGTCGACCGGCTGGAAGGCCGGTCAAAGCGGGCCTGGGGCGCACATGTCAACAGCTTCGAGGCCAATACGCCCTTTGCCGCCGGCGTTATCATCGCTCATCTCGCGCATGCAACCCAAAGCTGGATCGACGCGCTCGCCGTGCTGTTCGTCATCCTGCGGATCATCTACGGCGTCCTCTATATCAACGGCGCCGGCAAGCTCCGTTCCGCTGTCTGGAGCCTCAGCATGCTCTGCATTATCGGTCTTTTCCTCATCGGAATCTGAGGCGCTGTTGATTTAAATCAGCCGGGAAAACAGGTGTGCCCGGCCGTCACATAACTGTCATATACTTGACACATTTCACTCGGGCGCAAACTATCCTTATCCGGATCATGACGTCAGCGACCGCTTGAGCGCGTTGATATGGCTCATGGATCTCGTTCAATCATAAGGAGAACAGCGTGAGACATCGATATTTTGGGCGCCGGGCGCTCGTCACCGCCATCAGCCTTGCCGCCGCCCTTCCGGCGCTCGCCGCCGACATGCCGGCCGCCATGCCCGACGACAATCTCAATGCCGTTCTCTGGGATCAGACCTCCGTCGAGGCCAAGGCCAATGCGCTCGGAGCCTATGCGCTCGCGCACTACCGCCTGGACGAGGCGCTTGCCGATAAGACGAGGACTGCCGCACCTGTCGAGCAGACTGGAAACTTCCAGGACCTGCCGCCGGCCATCATCCTCGATGTCGACGATACCGTACTCAACACCTCGCCCTACCAGGCCTGGAACGTGATCAACAGCACCAGCTTCACCCCGGACAGCTGGACGAAATACGTCAATGCCGAACAGGATCTGCCGATTCCCGGCGCTGTCGAATTCACGCAATATGCCGCATCGAAAGGCGTAAAGGTCTTCTACGTCACCAACCGAACGGCCGACGAAGAGAAGCCGACGGTCGAGGAAATGAAGCGTTTCGGCTTTCCGATGGGCGACAATGTCGACACTTTTCTCAGCGCCAAGGAACAGCCCGACTGGGGTTCGGCCAAGGGCACGCGCCGCGCCTTCATCGCCAAGGACTACCGCATTCTCCTGATGTTTGGCGACAATCTCGGCGACTTCACCGATGACTACAAGGGCACCGTCGAGGAACGCGACAAGGTCTACCAGGACAACATCGCCCATTTCGGCCACGACTGGATCGCCATCGCCAACCCGACCTATGGCTCGTTCGAAAGCGCTCCCTATCATGGCGACTACAAGCTGTCGCCGGAACAGCAGCGCCAGATGAAGCACGACGCGCTGAAGCCTTGGGACGGGAAATAGGGAATTCCGGAGATTTTGCTATTGATGGCCCTCACCCCGCAGGCGGGGTGAGGGGTACATCGTGCCCGCGGTCGGCCCAGCATTTGGTTCGCTGTTTGCCCGATCGTTTCTTCTCCCCACATTGCGGGGAGAAGGTGAGGTTAAAGGCCACTTACAAGGTCTCGGCATGTCCGAACGTCCTGACCTCGCTCAATATAGCCGGCTATCGATCAGCTTCTCTTCAGCTTCGCCTTGCCTTCGTCCACCAGCTTCTGTGCTGCTTCGGCAATCGTGATCTTGCCGAAGGCGAGCTGGTCGGCGGTGGGGCGCATGACGTTCTGGTCGAATTCGGTCGAACCGATCGGCGCCGGCACCGGATAGGAGCCGACCTGATCCTTCAGCAGATCGACATACTTCACCGTCAGCTGCTCGGTCGGGTTGAGCGTCGGCAGGATGGCGGCTCGCACAGCCGGCGACATCGGCACGCCACGCTCGACGCCGAGCACCTTGCCCGCATCGATATCGTTGACGAAGAAATCGATGAATTTCGCCGCCGCTTCGCCGTTCTTGGTCGACGCGCCGACGCTCCAGATCAGCGCGGGACGATAATAGTGTCCTGACGGGCCATCCTTCTTTTCGCGCGGCAGCATCGTGACGGCGAGTTTGCTTTTCACCACGAGCTGATAACCGACGAGCTGGTTGGAATAGGCCATGCCCATCGCTGATTTGCCGAGCGCCAGGCAGTTGCTCTCGATGACGTTCTGGTCGAGCGTCTGCACGTCCGCGGAAACCGTGCCGCCGCGTTTGCGCAAATCTTCCCAGTAGGAATACCACTCCTTGGCATCGTCGACACCGAAGCCGAGGCCGCCTTCATCCGTGTAAAGCTGCTTGCCGCGCTGGCGCAGCCAGGCGTCGAGAACATAGTTGTAGCGCGCGCCATAGGGGCCGCCCCAATAGGAACGCTTGCCGGCAGCCTTGGTCATCTCAACGGCAAGATCGGCATATTCGGCCCAGGTCGTATTCGGGCCGGGCGGCGTCAGGCCAGCCTTGGTGAAGGCATCCTCGTCATAGAACATCGCGAACGAGTTGAGGCCGAGACCGACGCCGTAGAGCTTGTTGTCGACCGTCGTCAACTTCAGCACATCCTTGCCGAAGCTGTCGACCTTAAGCGTCGACGGTACGAATTGGTCGAGCGGCAGGCAGGCGCCACGTCTCGAATAGTCAGAAATCGTGCTCGGCTCCAGCTGGAAGACATCGGAGATGTCCTGGCTCGCCATGCCGGTCGCAAGCTTCGCCCAGTAGCCGTCGCCGCTGATGCTTTCGCCGACGATGGAAATATCCGGGTTCTTCGCGTGAAACAGATCGGCAACGGCATTGGTGCGCTTGGTGCGGTCGTTCGAGCCCCACCACATTGCCCGCAACTGCGTCGCATCGGCCGCAAAAGCCGGCGACGACATGCCGCTGCCAAGCGCGATGCCGGCGGCGGCTCCAGCGGTTCCAATCATGAATGAACGGCGATTCATGCGCATGAGATTCCTCCTTCTCTCGCATAGCTATCATCTGTTGCCCGGGGCGATCTCCCTTAAGCCTTTGCGGACAAGCGTGGCCCCACGATATGCAATCCAATTGCGAAACGCAATAAACAATCTTTTTCTTGCAAATTTGCATAATTTGCAGAATTATTGCGATATGAGCGAAGTTCGATCCAAACGCATCCGACAAGCCGATATTGCCAGCAGGGCCGGCGTCTCCGTGTCGACGGTGTCGCGCGTGCTCACCAACGAGCCTGGGATCAGCGAAACCATCCGGCAGCATATCTTCAAGGTAGCGAGCGATCTCGGCTATCCCCTGAAGCCATCGGCT
>JAGWJK010001302.1 GCA_028865845.1 Rhizobiaceae bacterium | reverse complement strand
AACCATGGTCGCCGCAACGCTCGCTCGCTTCTTCGAAAAGGGCGGCGAGGTCCATAGCGGGTTGATGGCGATGGCAAACCGCGCGCTCAGCAACTGGAACGGCATCCACGTCGGCGATATCAGGGCGGCTGCGGCGCTGGCGGCATAGTCTCCGCCGACACTCAACTCCTTGCTTGGCGACCGGACATGTGCTGTCGCACGATCCTGTATTCGTGCCAGATCAGTACCATGACCACGAGGTCGAAGAGTGTAAGGACGATGAGCCCGATACTATGCGTGTCGGTGAAGCGGTAAAGCTGGTAGGCGATGAAAAGCCCCAAGGCCACCAGCGAAGCGGGGTAGGCCCACATCTTGCCTTTCAGCAGGCCGATCACCAGCAACACCTTCACCAGGCCGTGGCTGAGCAGGTAATAGGCGTAGAAATTCTTCGTGCCGACGGAGAAGTCCTGCGCCCAGGCCAGCAGGTGGGTCGCGATGAAATCGTTGGGGTCGTTCAGCAGCTCCGGCTGCGCGATCCAATTCGCCAGGCGAAGGATGGCCTCGGTGCTGACGAGCGCAAGGACGATGCCGCCGATGCATTCGATCAGGGCATGCGCACCCTTCAGGAGAACGCTGATTTCGAAGAGCTGATGAATGCGGCGTTCGTTCACAGGCGATCGTCACCCCTTGAGCATCGTGTGCAGATTTGATCGGCCGAGACCGTAAGGCAAGCCGATACCAGGCCGGCATAGGATCAATCTTCGAC
The DNA here is from genome assembly GCA_028865845.1 of Rhizobiaceae bacterium. GTDB lineage: Bacteria > Pseudomonadota > Alphaproteobacteria > Rhizobiales > Rhizobiaceae > Rhizobium. The sequence continues at coordinate 813 of JAGWJK010001302.1, read as the reverse complement.
CGCATCATGATGACGACAACGCAATCCCGATGGATTTGTTTTCGCCTTTTGCAGGACGCCGTTGTCAGGCAAGGAAGATCGGCACTTCGATAGCCCGGTAGGGCGCGAGGCTTTCAGTCGAAACATCGGGTGGGACGATCAAGCCGGAAACGTTCCTTATCGGCAAAATTTGGTATGGAGAGGCGCCGTCGAGCTTATCCGGCGTCGCCAGCACATAGGTTTCGGCCGAGCACTGCGCGATATGCCGTTTGATCGCTGCCTCTTCGAAGTCGCCGGTGGAAAAACCGCGCGCGGGATGGATGGCGGTGACACCCAGAAAGAAGATATCGGCTCTTATGGATGCGATCGCGGCCATGGCGGCGGTGCCCGTTGCCACCATCGAGTGTTTGTAGAGCTTGCCGCCGATGAGGATGACTTCGGCGGTTGGGTGATGTTCCAGTTCGCCCGCGATCGTTGGACTGTGAGTAACAACCGTAACGGCGAGATCCTTCGGCAACTGACGGGCAATCTCGGCATTGGTGGTGCCGCCGTCGAGAAACACGATTTGACCCGGTTTGAGCATGCGCGCGGCATAGCTGCCGAGCCGACGTTTTGTGTCCGACGATATCGCCTGACGCGTCGAGAAATCGGGTAGGTCCGGCGAAAGCGGCAGCGCGCCACCATGCACGCGTTTCAGCAATTTCTCCGCCGACATTTCCCGCAGGTCCCTGCGGATTGTGTCTTCCGAAAGACCGAGCTCGTCGGCCAACACCTTGGCGATCAGTTGCCCGTCCCGGCGTAACCGATCGAGAATGAGGGCTTTGCGCTGGCTGG
>JAGWJK010001301.1 GCA_028865845.1 Rhizobiaceae bacterium | reverse complement strand
TGGCGGCGAATGCGTTCGAAATCATCGAGCGACCACTCGACTTCGGCAGCGTGGGCGATCGCCAGATAGTGCAGCACCGCATTGGTCGAACCGCCGGTCGCCATAATCAGGGCGACGGCATTTTCGATGGACTTACGAGTGACGATGTCGCGCGGCTTGATACCTTTCTTCACAGCCTCGACGAGGACACGTGCGGATTCGGCGGCGCTGTCGATCTTTTCCCTGTCCGGATTGGCCATGTTCGAGGAGTAAAGTAGCGACATGCCGAGCGCCTCGAACGACGAACTCATGGTGTTTGCGGTGAACATGCCGCCGCACGATCCCGTGGTGGGACAGGCATTTCTCTCGATCCCGTCGAAATCCTCTTCGCTCATCTTCCCGGCCATGAATGCGCCCACGGCTTCGAAGGCCGAGACGATGGACAGATCCTGTCCCTTCCAGTGGCCTGGTTTGATCGTGCCGCCATACACATAGATCGCCGGAACATTGGCACGCACGATGCCGATCATGCCGCCCGGCATGTTCTTGTCGCAGCCGCCGATGACGAGGACGCCGTCCATCCATTGGCCCTGCACCGAGGCCTCAACGCAATCGGCAATGACTTCGCGCGACACCAGCGAGTATTTCATGCCTTCGGTGCCCATCGACATGCCGTCCGATATCGTCGGCGTACCGAAAATCTGCGAATTGCCACCGGCGGCCGTGATCGCCGCAACGGCTGCATCCGCCAGCGGCTGCAGGCCGGCATTGCACGGCGTGATCGTGGAATGGCCATTGGCGACGCCGATCATCGGCTTGTCGAAATCGGTCTTCTGATAGCCAAGCGCATAATACATCGCGCGGTTCGGCGAGCGCGCCACCCCCTGCGTGATATGCTTCGATCGTTCGTTAAAGGGCATTTCACGGCCTCCGAGCGTTGATGTCGACAAGTCTGCGGGACAAATAGGCTGCTCTCTATCCGGCAAGATTTCTACAGTTTTCTTGGCGCCGGGTCGCGGACAATAGCAGCGGGCTGCGAGGCCCCGTCACCGGCGATGGATGGCCGGCGGCTCCGTCGCTGTGGCTTTGGGTCGCAGAGAACGGGCAAGCCATAGAATCTGCTCGAAATGGCGCCAGAGATGGTTCACGTACCGGTCACATCAGGGCCTTAACAGAATGAAGCCCCCACCCCCGAGGATCCACCATGACCACTATTCCATTTGAAGCCCGGCGCTTCCAGTCCACGGCGGCCTATTACCTGCGCTACCGCATTCCCTATCCGGATACGCTGATCAACCGCGTCGCCGAGCGCAGCGGCCTGAAGGCTGGCGATCATGTGCTCGACCTCGGCTGCGGACCGGGGCAGCTCGGCATCGCCTTTGCGCGGCTGCGCGGAACATCCGTTACGGCCATGGACCCGGAGCCGGAAATGCTGACCGAGGTGGAAGCCGGCGCCAAGGCGGCCGGTGTCGAGATCGCCGTGCGGCAAGGCTCGTCCTATGATCTCGGTCCTGATATCGGCAAGCTGCACCTCTGCATCATGGGTCGTTCGTTCCATTGGATGGACCGCCCGACGACGCTCGCCG
>JAGWJK010001300.1 GCA_028865845.1 Rhizobiaceae bacterium | reverse complement strand
ATCCTTGCCTTCGAGCTCGTCCCAGGCGCCATGAAGCGCTGCGGGGTTGTCGAGACCTTCGAGGAAATCCTCATTGTCCTTCAACGTGATGCGAGCATCCGGCGTCAGGATGTTGATGACGCGCAGGCCGCGGCGCTTGCCGACGTCGAAGTCGTTGAAATCATGGGCAGGTGTCATCTTGACGGCACCCGTGCCCGCGGTCGGGTCCGGATATTCGTCGGCGACGATCGGGATGCGGCGGCCGACGATCGGCAGGATGACATGCTTACCGACGATCGCCTTGTAACGCTCATCGTCCGGATTGACGGCAATGCCGGTATCGCCAAGCATGGTTTCCGGGCGGGTCGTCGCAACGACGAGATAGTCGCGCGTTTCCCATTCCGTCGCCTTGCCTTCTTCGTCGAAGGCGATCGGATGCTGATAGGTGACGCCCTCTTCGAGCGGATAACGCAGGTGCCAGAGGTTGCCGTTGATCTCGTGCTGCTCGACCTCGATGTCCGAGATCGCCGTCAGCATCTTCGGGTCCCAGTTGACCAGCCGCTTGTCGCGGTAGATGAGGCTTTCCTTGTAAAGTGTTACGAAGACTTCAAGAACGGCCTTCGACAAGCCTTCGTCCATGGTGAAGCGCTCGCGCGACCAGTCGCACGAGGCGCCCAGGCGCTTCAGCTGGTTGAAGATCAGGCCACCCGATTCGGCCTTCCACTCCCAGACCTTTTCGATGAAGGCATCGCGGCCCATGTCGCGGCGGCCCGGCTGCTGACGTTCGGCAAGCCGGCGCTCCACGACCATCTGCGTGGCAATGCCGGCATGGTCCATGCCCGGCTGCCAAAGCACATCCTTGCCGCGCATGCGCTCAAACCGCACCATGATATCCTGCAGCGTGTTGTTGAGCGCATGGCCCATATGCAGCGAACCGGTGACGTTCGGCGGGGGGATAACGATGGTGAAGGTTTCCGCGCCCGGCTTGGCGTTCACACCGGCGCGAAAGGCGTCGGCCTCATCCCATATCTGGGCGATCTTCGGTTCGACGGCGGCGGAATCATAGGTTTTGTCGAGCATTTTAGGACCGGATCTGGAGGGTTCGGTGATGCGGGTTGTAAATAGGATGGCTGCGGGCAAGTCAATAAAAAAGCCGCCCCGGTGGCCGGAGCGGCGGCTCGTCTATCCGAAGCTTAAGCAATTGCTGCGCCGGGCTTGCGGAAACGGTGCACCAGCGACGCAGCAGTAACTTAGGTAGCCTTCAGCCTTTCTGCAAATCCTGGCGATTTAAGGACTTGGCGTCAGCGGCGCGGGCCGCGAGCCACACGCTCGATTTCCTCGCGCACGAGACGCTCGACCAGGGTCGGAAGATTGTCGTCGAGCCATTCCTGCAGCATCGGACGCAGCATTTCCTGCGCGATCTCGTCAAGCGAACGGCGCTGGCTGCCGTCGATGGCGGCCGCCAGTTCGCTGAAGGAGCGCTGAACCTGAGCGCCGGTTGCTTCCGACATCAGCGACGAGGAAAGCTCGGCCTGAACCTGAGGCAGGAAACGATCGGCAGAGGCCGACATCTCCATCTCCGGCTGCGG
>JAGWJK010000176.1 GCA_028865845.1 Rhizobiaceae bacterium | reverse complement strand
TCGGCCGCGAAAAGCCGGTGGAGGAACAGGCGCCGGAAGAGGTTTCGGCCAAGGCTGAAGCGCCTGTTGCGGAGCCGGAGGCTATTGGCACGGAACCTTCCGTCGGCTCTGAGTTTGCCGAGCCTGCGTCACCCCCCTCTGTGCCTTCGGGACATCTCCCCCACGAGGGGGGAGATCGGTTGGAGGATGCGGCGCCTGAAGAGCAGGAGCAACAGGCCGAACAACCTGCAGAGACAGCCGCCTGGCATGAGCTCGCTGCTTCTCAAGAGGCTGACGGGAACGAAATTGGTGAACCGGCGCAGACCGAGAACGCCGAAGCCGATGTGATGACGGAGGCTGCTGCGCCCGAAACGATCTCTCCCCCTGTGGGGGAGATGTCCGACAGGACAGAGGGGGGTAACGAAGCCCCCACCGACATGAAACTCTCGTTGGAGACCACCGAATCTCCGACAGAGTCCCCGTCGGAAAGCATAGAGACCTCGGCCACGCCCCCCATCCTTCCCAAAGGCTTTGCCACCGCATCGACCGTCGTCGAGCCGGAGCCCGAGGCCCCGAAGCAGAAGCGGACCTGGTTCCAGAAGCTTCGCGCCGGTCTCGCGCGCACCTCGTCGCAGCTGACGGGCCAGATCTCGGCGCTCTTTACCAAGCGCAAGCTGGACGAACAGACGCTGCAGGATTTGGAAGATCTTCTGATCCAGGCCGATCTCGGCGTCGAGACCGCGATGCGGGTGACCGATACGCTCGCCTCGGAACGCTATGGCAAGGATGTGAGCGGCGAGGATGTGAGCCGCATCATGGCGCAGGAAATCGCCAAGGTGCTGAAGCCGGTCGCCAAGCCGCTGCAGCTCGATCTCAGCCACAAGCCGCATGTCATCCTCGTCGTCGGCGTCAACGGTACCGGCAAGACGACGACGATCGGCAAGCTGGCGGCGAAACTGTCGGGCGCGGGTCTCAAGGTTATGGTCGCCGCCGGCGATACGTTCCGTGCCGCGGCGATCGAGCAACTGAAGATATGGGCAGACCGCACCAAGTCGGAATTCATCGGCACAAAGCTCGGCGCCGATGCGGCCGGTCTTGCCTTCGATGCCTTCCAGCAGGCCAAGGCCAACAAGAGCGACGTGCTGATCATCGACACCGCCGGCCGGCTGCAGAACAAGGCCGAGCTGATGGCGGAGCTTGAAAAGATCGTCCGCGTGCTCGGCAAACTCGATCCGGATGCGCCGCATACCGTGCTGCAGACGCTCGATGCGACGACCGGGCAAAACGCATTGAACCAGGTGGAAATCTTCCGCAACGTCGCGGGCGTCAACGGCCTGATCATGACCAAGCTCGACGGCACGGCGCGCGGCGGCATCCTCGTCGCCATCTCGGCCAAACACAAGCTGCCGGTCTATTTCATCGGTGTCGGCGAAGGTGTAGACGATCTTGAGCCCTTCGAGGCCCAGGATTTCGCCGAGGCGATCGCCGGGATCGGCGCTCAATGACCAATAAGCTCGACCAAAACGAAAGTGCTGCGATGACGACCAGCGAGAGTGACATCACCCCGAGTGCCGCAGATCGGCATCATCCGTTGCTGAAGCTCGTGCTTGAGCTCGGGCCGTTGCTGGTGTTTTTCTTCGGCAATCTCAGGGGCGACTGGCTCGTACAGAAATTTCCGGCATTGGCAACGCTCGGCGGCCCGTTGTTCGTCGCGACCGCGCTGTTCATGGCCGCGACGGTGCTGTCGCTGATCGTCTCGAAGATCATGCTTGGCCATCTGCCGCTGATGCCCTTCGTGTCCGGCATCGTCGTCGTTACCTTCGGGGCGCTCGGCATCTATCTGCAGAACGAAACCTTCATCAAGATGAAGCCGACGATCATCAATGCGCTGTTCGGCGTGGTGCTGCTCGGCGGACTTGCCTTCGGCAGGTCGCTGCTCGGCTATGTCTTCAACGCCGCCTTCCAGCTCGACGCCGAAGGCTGGCGCAAGCTGACGCTGCGCTGGGGCATCTTCTTCCTTTTCCTCGCGGTGCTCAACGAAGTCGTCTGGCGCGGATCGAACGCCTACTACCTGCCGGACGTCAAGGCGGCCGATAATCTCTGGGTGACGTTCAAGGTCTGGGGCACGATGCCGATCACCATCCTGTTCACGCTGTCGCAGATGCCGTTGATCCTGAAGCACACGATCAACCCGCCGACTGAAAACGAGCAATGACGGCACTCTCCGAGGCCGACAACAGATACCGGCAGCAGACATACTGGTTCGTCGCCTGCGTGGCGGTCCTGCTCGTGCAGATCGTCGCGGAATATATGATGGGCCGCGTGCCGATCTGCACCTGCGGCTACGTCAAGCTTTTCGAACCCGTCGTCAATTCCAGCGGCAATTCGCAGCATATCGCCGACTGGTACACGCCGTCCCACATCATCCATGGCTTCCTGTTCTTCGGGCTGACGCACCTCATCATGCGCGGCAAACCGCTGTCGATGCGCCTGTTCGTGGCGATGCTAATCGAATCTGGCTGGGAGTTGCTGGAGAACTCGCCGATCATCATCAACCGATACCGCACGGCGACGATTTCGCTCGATTATTTCGGAGACAGCATTCTCAATTCCGCAATGGATACGGTGTTCATGGTCGTCGGCTTCCTGTTTGCCCGGCGCGCGCCTGTCCTGCTGACGGTCGCGATCGCAATCTTCTTCGAACTGCTCACCGGCTGGCTTATCCGCGATAATCTCACCCTCAACGTGCTGATGCTGGTCTGGCCGATCGAGGCGATCAAGACGTGGCAGGGTGGGATTTGATCTACCCTCGCCCCAGCGGGGAGAGGGTGGCGCGCAGCGCCGGGTGAGGGGGCAATGCACCGTTATTCCGATCGCCTTTCTAAACGCTTGAATTTCTCGTCGTGTTGCGGCGAGCGCGCCCTCATCCGCCCTCCTGAGCCTCTCGATGGGCGGCCTCTTCTCCCGAGGGGAGAAGGGGGTCAAGGAATGAGCTTTGCTAGCAACCGTTCTGGCGGCTCAGAAAATCGCCGTAAAGTTGCATCTACATTCGTCGCGCCGAGCTGCGACAGACCAGTCGCAGTGTTACGATTTAGCGAGGGGTGAATGTCGAGCATTGCCGTTGCAACTTTATTGGCCGTGATCGCGGCCAAAGCGCCAGTGGGCTTTTCCAACGCGAATGTCTTGTTCGCTGATTGTGGCGGTTCGCGAGAACTCGTTTCCGGCTATGTGATCGGATGGCTTGATAAATGGAATCGCGATGATCTCGTTGCTCGCCGGGGCATTGCTCAATCAATCCCGAACGCAAGGGCGATGACGAACTGGGCATATTTTGCCGATTCCGTCGGCGTCGACATCTGCATCCCGCCAAATGTCGACGCGGCGAAAATCAGCGGCATGTTTTGTGATTTCCTCACCCAGAATCCGACGCTTCAGGATGTGCCATCTGAAGAAGTTATGAGCACCTTTGCCGGACTGAATTTCCCCTGCGATAAGAGGTAGGATAGACGAGAACGTCACCTTCGACGAGAGAAGGGATATCAGGAGGTGGGCTTCGCCAGCGCCTTTTCGATCGCCGGATAGAGTCCTTCCTTGAGGCTAGTCGGCGTGAAGGGGCCGACCTGCTTGAAAAGGATGGTGCCGTCGGGGGCGACGAGATAGGATTCGGGGATGCCGTAGACGCCCCAGTCGATGGCAGCGGCCCCCTTGGGATCGACGCCGATGGCGTTGTAGGGATTGCCGAGTTCGCCGAGGAAACGCAGGGCGTTTTCTCCCGTATCCTTGTAGTTGATGGCGACGATGTTCAGACGCCCGTCCTTGGCAAGATCCTTGAGAACCGGATGTTCCTGCCGGCAGGGGATGCACCAGGAGGCGAAGACGTTGACCAGCGTCAACTTGCCCTTGATGGCATCATCTGTCAGCGCCGGCAGATTGGAGCCGTCGAGCGGCGGAAGCGCCAGTGCCGGGGCTTTGGTGCCGATCAGGGCTGACGGAATGGCGGAAATATCGGTGCCATGAACTTCCTGGTCGTACATTACCTTGCCGACGGCAATGGCGATGCAGGCAAAGACGATCAGCGGGATGAGCGCGAGCAGATAGCGGCCGGTGCCACCGGATTTCGCGTTGCCTCTATCTTCCGTACCGGTGCTCATGGTGCCTTGCTTTCAGACGGACGATGGGAGCGGCGGCGAATGCCGGAGGCTTCGAGCGCGGCCATTTCCTTGCGGCGCAGGCGGCCGTCGATCCAGGTCCAGGCGATGACGGCGACGATCATGACGGCGGCGAAACCATAGGAGCCGAAGACGTAGAATGGATGGGTCATCGGACTATTCCTCGCGGCTTGCCATGCGGGCGGCCAGGCGGCGCTGCGCAGCGATGCGGCGGCGCCAGATCTCGTTGCGGATCGCCATGAGATGCAGCGTGAAAAACAACAGCGTGAAGGCGAGCGCCATGGTGAACAGCGGCCAGAGGAATTCCGCCGCGATGGTCGGCCCATCGAGGCGCATGATGCTTTCGGACTGATGCAGCGTGTTCCACCAGTCGACCGAAAATTTGATGATCGGGATGTTGACGAAGCCGACGAGGATCAGCACGGCGGTGACGCGCGCCGCCTTCGAAGGGTCGTCCATGGCGCGGCTAAGCGCGATCAGGCCGAGATACATCAAGAACAGAATGAAGACCGAGGTCAGTCGGGCATCCCATACCCAATAGGTGCCCCACATCGGCTTGCCCCAGAGCGAGCCGGTCACCAGCGCGATCAGCGTAAAGGCGGCGCCGAGCGGCGCTGCGGCCTTGGCGGAAACATCGGCCAGCGGATGGCGCCAGACCAGCGTGCCGATCGCCGACATGCTCATAATGGTGTAGCACATCATCGATAGCCAGGCTGCCGGCACGTGAATGTACATGATGCGGACGGTGTCGCCCTGCTGATAATCGCCTTCGGTCGAGAAGGCGAGATAGAGGCCGATGGCGAACAGGATCGCCGTTATGGCCGCCAGCCAGGGGATGAGACGCGCCGCCAACGCCAGGAACCGGGTGGGGTTGGCGAGGTCGGAAAATCGGCTGATCGCAGGGCTGATATCGCTCATGCGGTTTGTTTAACCTGATATGGCTTTTACGGCAATCGACCGCATCGCCGCCGGCCGATCAATCCGTTGTGTTGCGCAGCGCCAGCGCAGCCGCCGCCGGGCCGAGTACTGCGAAGAATAAAGTGAGCGCGATCAGAATCAGAAACGGCGGCAGGAACGGCTGCGGGCCCTCGACCGCGGCATAGGTGGCGCTGACGCCGAAGATCAGCACCGGGATCGTCAGCGGCAGCACCAGGATCGACACCAGCAACCCGCCGCGCGGCAGGGCGACGGCGACGGCGGCGCCGACCGCGCCGATGAAGGTGATGGCGGGCGAGCCGACGAGGAGCGTCAGCGCCGTCGCGCCGATCGCCGTCTCATTCATATTCATAAAGAGACCGAGCAGCGGCGAGGCGATCACCAGCGGCAGGCCGGTCGCCACCCAATGCGCCGCGCATTTGGTGACGACGGTCAGCACCAGCGGCGTTTCCTGCATCACCAGCAGATCGAGCGATCCGTCATCGCGTTCGGCCTGGAACAGCCGGTCGAGGCCGAGCAGTGCCGACAGAAGCGCACCGATCCAGACGATGGCCGGGCCGATGCGGGCAAGCAGCTTGAGATCGGGGCCGACGCCGAAGGGGATGACGGCGACGACTGTAAGGAAAAAGAGAATGCCGATCAGCGCCCCACCGCCGGCGCGGACCGAAAGCCTGAGGTCGCGAAGGAAGAGGGCGATCATGGTGTGGCATCCCCGCGTGAAGCAGGTGGTCGTCCTTCGACAAATTCAGAAGGTCTGATGAGAGGGCTTCGTTCTGCAAAAGGACGGCCTTTCGCTTGGCTCAAGGCGCGAGAAGCGGATGCTTCTCGCAACCCCTCTCTGCCCCTTCGGGGCATCTCCCCCACAAGGGGGGAGATCGTGGGTGGCCGCCCCTTGCCCCACTTGACCTCAAAATTTCCTGCTGACCCGGTAGTGGATTGTTTGGAAAGCAGCGTAATGCCGGCTACCAATCTCCCCCCTTGTGGGGGAGATGTCACGATAGTGACAGAGGGGGGTAGCTCATCGTGAAGCGATGAGCGATTTGAGCGGAGCGAAAGGCAGCGTCGCGGCAAATTCGACCTCATCCCCACACCCCTTCATCCACGCCGGCAAACCCCGTCATCCGCATTTCCTGCGCATTCTTGAGCCCAAGCGGCTGATGCGTTGCGGCGAGTATGATGCCGCCGTCCTTTTGGTGGGCGGAGATCAGATCGGCAAACAGCTGGTCGGCGGCCGCATCCAACGCCGCGGTCGGCTCGTCCAGGATCCAGATCGGGCGGTAGGAAACCAGGAGCTTGGCGAAAGCCATTCGCCGCTGCTGGCCGGCCGACAGGTAGCCGAAAGGCAGATGGGTAATGCCGGAAAGGCCGACGGCCTCAGTGGCGTCCTCGATCGCAAGACTCTCGCCACCCTCGACGTCGCCGAGGAATGCTTTCCAGAAGGCCAAATTTTCCGCAACCGTAAGTTCAGCCTTCATGGCGTTTCGGTGGCCCAGGTAGTGACTGGCCTCGCCTGCGGCGCGGTCTGATTCGCCCTTGGAATCGGTGAGAATGATACGGCCTTTTTCCTGTCGCAAAAGACCGGCGACAACACGCAGAAGTGTTGATTTTCCCGAACCGTTGCGGCCGGTCAGGAGCAAGGCCTCGCCATCGCGCAAGCCAAAGGAAACATTCGTGAAAATCAGGTCTTCGCCCCGCCTGGCCGCCAGCTTTTCCGCGCTTAGTTGCATCCCGTCAGGCTTTCTCCGTTTCCGGCGTCGTGCTTGTTGTCGCAGGCTCAAAAAATTGTCCGATTTCGACGGATTTTGCCCTTGGCCACTCTGGCAAGTCTTTACGAAATTATCTATAAGACCTGCAACCACGCCAGCGGTCGGCGTGAATTTCATCCTTGCGCCGAACATAAGGTATTCTCCTTACGTGCGGACAGCGGAAATGGCCGTACCCGCATCCTGATGTGCATAAAGTGCATAGGCGTTCGCACGACTGTGTTGGCTATCAGAAACGGGGTATCTCGTGTCTAAATCTCTTGACAGTTTCAATTGTCGTTCCACGTTGACCGTGGGCGGGAAAGACTATGTGTATTTCAGCCTTCCCAAGGCTGAGGCCAATGGTCTGCCCGGCGTTTCCAAGCTGCCTTATTCCATGAAGGTGCTTCTGGAAAACCTGCTGCGTTTTGAAGACGGGCAGTCGGTCACCAAGGAACATATCCTTGCCGTCGCCGAATGGCTGACCAACAAGGGCACCGTCGAGAACGAAATCGCCTATCGCCCGGCACGCGTGCTGATGCAGGACTTCACCGGCGTTCCCGCCGTCGTCGACCTCGCCGCCATGCGCGACGCGATGGTTTCCCTGGGCGGCGATCCGGAAAAGATCAACCCGCTCGTTCCGGTCGACCTCGTCATCGACCACTCCGTCATCGTCGACGAATTTGGCACGCCGCAGGCTTTTGCCAAGAACGTCGAGCTGGAATACCAGCGCAACGGCGAACGCTACCGCTTCCTGAAGTGGGGCCAGCAGGCCTTCCAGAATTTCCGCGTCGTTCCTCCCGGCACCGGCATCTGTCATCAGGTGAATCTCGAATATCTCGGCCAGAC
>JAGWJK010001299.1 GCA_028865845.1 Rhizobiaceae bacterium | reverse complement strand
TATGCAGCTCGTGCGCGAGCTGGATCTGAAGCTGGTCAAGGCGGTGGATACTCACCTGCACGCCGACCACGTTACTGGACTTGGCGCGCTGCGAGACGAGACATATTGCATCACCGTCATGGGCGAACAGACCAAGGCGGATGTGGTGGCCATGCGTGTTGCAGAGGGCGACCGTGTCACCATCGAGGGCATCAGCCTCGACGTACTTTATACGCCCGGTCACACGGACGATTCCTATTCTTACATGATGGGCGATCGCATCTTCACGGGCGATACGCTGCTTATCCGCGGCACCGGCCGCACCGATTTCCAGAACGGCGATCCACGCGCACAGTATGACTCGATCTTCAACAAGCTGCTGCGCCTGCCGGAAGAAACGCTGCTTTTCCCAGCGCATGACTACAAGGGCGACACCGTCTCCACCATCGGCGAGGAAAAACGCTTCAATCCGCGCCTGCAGGTCAAGTCGATCGACGAATATGTGGATCTAATGAACAATCTTCATTTGCCCAATCCGAAGATGATGGATGTCGCCGTTCCCGCCAATAGCCGCATCGGCCTTGAACAGGCGGACTTCGCCCGCAAGGGCTGGGCGATATCGGCTCTGGACGGTCGCAACCTTCTCGGCCGGTCGGACGTCATCATCGTAGACCTGCGTGAAACGAGCGAAGGCGAGCGCCACGGCGTGATACCGGGCTCGTTGCATGCGCCCTATCGGGATCTGCACGAGAACTTGTCGGAGGGAGGCATTTTGCACCAACTGGTGATCGCAACCGGGCGGCGGCTGGTGTTTTACTGCGCCTTCGGGGAAAGGTCGGCGATGGCCGTGCAGGCGGCACAGAATGCCGGGGTTTCAGGCGCATGCCACATCGAGGGTGGGATCGAGGCCTGGAGGAGGGCAGGTGGGCCGGTGGTGCAGTAAATCCTCCCCTAGATCAGGCATGCGAAATGAATGCTCAGCCGAAGGCTTTGACATTCTCGCAGATCTGTTGAGAGCGCGCCCCGCGATTGCAGAGGAATTGGCAGAGCTATTGTCTCTACGATCCCGGAACCTGGAGACATTGCAAAAGATCGGGCGCTAACGATGCGGACGAGCACAAATTCGCTTCAGCCGCCCGCTTGCGTCAGCTTTTCGTCCGGCGCTTCGCAGCCAATCGGTGTTCGCGGAAGCCCCCTGGCAACCTAAAATGCTGTGATATCGAGCAGTGAGACGAGCAGCCCTAATTTATCGCAACGGCCTCCTCGGCAGCGCTCCGCAGTGCGGCGGTCATTTTTGCAACGGTATCATCAAGGCCAACCTCGTGACGCGTCGCAATATAGGAGGGCTCATTGTATGCCAGCCAGCTGTCGCCGCTGCTGGCCCAGGCAAGTGCCTTCAGCGGAAGGTCGATGCCAATGAGCTGCTTCTTCTGCAGCAATAGCGTTCCTACTTTCGGATTGCCAAAGACCAGCAGTTCCGTCGCCGGCAAGGACATGTCCGAGCCGGCGGCGTCAGCCGCAAAATCGATGCGCGCGAAGATTTTCATTCCACGGCTGGACACGGCATCTGCGAGCCGATCGAGAGTTGATTTCG
>JAGWJK010000175.1 GCA_028865845.1 Rhizobiaceae bacterium | reverse complement strand
ACCGACATAGGGCGATCCGCTCCATTGCGCGCCCACGAAAGCGGCGACGGCGCCCATAATCATCATGCCTTCGACGCCGAGATTGAGCACACCGGATCGTTCGACGACCAGTTCGCCGAGGCCGGCGATTACGAGCGGCGTCGATGCCGTGATGATGGTGAGCAGGATCGCTTCAAAGACACTCATGCCGCACCTCCGCGAATCCGCGACCAGACCAGGCGGATCTTGTAGTAGATCAACGTGTCGCAGGAGAGCACGAAGAACAAAAGCAAACCTTGAAACACACTTGCCGCTTTGGCCGAGATACCCGGTGACAATTGCGCAGCCTCGCCACCGAGATAAGTCAGCGCCAGCACGAAGCCGGAAAGGATGGCGCCCAGCGGATTGAGGCGCGCAAGGAAGGCAACGATGATCGCGGTGAAGCCGTAACCCGGCGAAATCGCCGGCTGCAGATGGCCGATCGAGCCGGAGACTTCGGAAATGCCGGCCAGCCCGGCGAGGGCGCCGGAAAAGAGAAAACCGAACCAGACCATCTTGCGTGAGGAGAAACCGGCAAAGCGCCCTGCCCGCGCCGATTGGCCAAGTACGGTGACCTCGAAGCCCTTCAGCGTGTATTTCATCATGAACCAGGCAAGGAACGCGATGACGATCGCAAAGACGATGCCCCAATGCGCGCGGCCGGAATCCTCCCAGATCGCCGGCAGCGTCGCTTCAGGCGGAAAATCGATGCTCTGCGGGAAATTGTGACCCTGTGGATCGCGCCACGGGCCACGTGAAAGCCAATCGAGAAAGAGCTGCGCGATGTAGACGAGCATCAGGCTCGTCAGGATCTCGTTGGTATTGAAATGCGCCTTCAGCAGCGCCGGAATGGCAGCATAGAGCGCGCCGCCAATGGCACCGGCGATCAACATCAGCGGCAACACCACGGGCGAATGCCAATCGGTGAAGACGATGGGAATGTAGGAGCCGGCAACCGCGCCGATGGTGAACTGCCCTTCCGCACCGATATTCCAGTTGTTGGAGCGATAGCAGACGCAAAGGCCGACTGCGATCAGGATCAAAGGGCCAGCCTTGATCGCCAGCTCATGCAGCGACCATACTTCGAGCAGAGGCTCGACGAAGAATGCGTCCAGCGCCTCGACGGGATCCTTGCCCATGATGGCGAACATGATGGTGCCGGCAATCAGCGCCAAGGCGAGCGCCAGCAGCGGCGACAGGAAGCCGAACAGTCTGGAAACCTGCGGGCGCTTTTCAAGTTCAATGCGCATCAACAGGCTCCGAATGGGTCTTGGATTCATGCAGGCCGCCCATCAGGAGGCCGATCTTCTCGCGCGTCAGATCCCCAGCGGGATAGGAGGGCGACAATCGTCCCTCGGAGATGACAGCGATATCGGTAGCAACCTCGAAGATCTCGTCGAGGTCCTGGCTGATAACCAGCACGGCCGAGCCGTTGCGGGCAAGATCGACCAGTGCCTGGCGGATTCGGCTCGCAGCACCGGCATCGACGCCCCAGGTCGGCTGGTTGACCACTAGAACCGTCGGCTGGCGGTCCAGCTCGCGGCCGACGATGAATTTCTGCAAGTTGCCGCCGGACAGCGAGCCGGCCGCCGGATCTTCGCCGCTCTTGCGCACGTCCATCGCCTCGGAAATCCGTTTGGTTGCCTGTTTGACGACCCAATGGCGAATGACATTCAGAAAGCTTCCGCCCAAGAAGGTCTTGCGGTCGGATTGATTGCGGGCAAGCACCAGATTGTCGGAGAGTTTCAGCGCCGGTACCGCGGCATGGCCATGACGCTCCTCCGGCACGAAACCGGCGCCGAGCACACGACGCGCATTGATGCCCTTCGTGCCGACGGCATTGCCGCGTATCCGGATCAGATCCTCGGAAGGCACGGTATATTCGCCGGAAATCACATCGAAGAGTTCGCCCTGGCCGTTGCCGGCAACACCCGCGATCGCCAATATCTCCCCGGCGCGCACACGCAGCGACACGTTCTTGAGCGACATCGCGAAGGGCGTGCGGGCGGGGACGGAAAGATCCGATATTTCGAGCTGGACGTCGCCCTTATTGCCGAGACCTTCGTGTTGGACACTCGGAACATCGTTGCCGACCATCATGCGCGCAAGCGAACCGGTCGTTTCCTGTCGCGGGTCGCATGCGCCGGTAACCTTGCCGTGACGCAGCACCGTCGCGCGCGAACAGATGCGTTGCACTTCATCAAGACGATGGCTGATGTAGAGAACCGAACGGCCTTCATCGCGTAGCTGAAACAGCGTTTCGAACATACGGTCGGCTTCCTGCGGCGTCAGCACCGAGGTCGGCTCGTCGAGAATGATCAGCTTCGGATTCTGCAGCAGCGTCCGGACGATTTCGATACGCTGGCGCTCGCCGACGGAAAGGTCTGCGACGTGCGCGTAAGGATCGAGCGGCAGGCCATAGGCGCGCGACAGGCTGGCGGCCTCGTCGGCGATCTTGCCGATCGGGATCTTGTCATCCAGCGACAGCGCGATGTTTTCGGCAACGGTCAGCGCCTCGAACAGAGAAAAATGCTGGAAAACCATGCCGATGCCGAGTTTTCGGGCCTCGCTCGGCGAGCCGATGCTCACGGGTTTACCCTGCCAGGCGATTTCTCCGTCGCTTGGTTCGAGAACGCCGAACAGCATCTTTACCAGGGTGGATTTGCCTGCACCATTTTCGCCGAGCAGAGCATGAATCTCACCCGGTTGAACTTCCAGATCAATTCCGTTGCAGGCAGTAAAGCTACCGAACAGCTTCGTCAGTTTCCTAACCGACAATAACGCACCGGTTACCGGCACATCGGATGGCGACACGTTCCCCTCATTTCTTTTCCGCAGCCCCGTCCTTTTCGGTTCTATGGGATCAGCAGCGTAGTTCCACTTGTTTTTCGTGTTTCCAGGTCCGTATGCGCGCGCCCTGCATCACTCAACGGATAGGTCTGATTAATATTGATACGCACTTTGTTGCCTTGCACAACAGCAAATAATGCTTTTGCGCTGGCTCTTAGCTCCTCGGGAGTAGCGATGTAAGCGAAAAGGCTCGGCCGTGTGGCAAAAAGCGAACCTTTCTGATTGAGGATCGCAAGGTTGAAATTCTCGATCGGACCAGAAGATTGGCCGAAGGTGACCCACATGCCGCGCGGCTTCAGGCAATCGAGCGATTGGGGAAACGTATCGCGGCCGACAGAATCGTAGACCACGTCGACGCCCTTGCCGCCGGTGATTTCACGGACGCGATCGACGAAGCCGCCGGCACTGTAATCGATGACGTGATCATAGCCGTGCGCCAGCGCCAACTCGACCTTCGCGGGCGATCCGGCCGTACCGATCACCATCGCACCCAGAGCCTTTGCCCATTGCCCCGCGATCAACCCGACGCCGCCGGCGGCCGCATGAAACAATATCACGGTTTCCGGCCCGACCTTGAAAGTGCGGTTCAACAGATATTCCGCCGTCATCCCCTTCAACATCATCGATGCTGCCGTTTCCAGCGAGATATCGTCCGGCACCCTGACGAGATGGCGCGCTTCGATATTGCGCTCGACGCTGTAGGATCCGTCGCTGCCGACATAGGCGACGCGATCACCGACGGCAAAGTCGGTCACGCCAGCGCCGACCTCGGTCACCGTGCCGGCCCCTTCCTTGCCCAGCGGCAATGGGAAATATGGCGCCTTGTAGAGGCCGGAGCGGAAATAAACGTCGACGAAATTCAGGCCGATCGCCGCGTGGCGGATTTGCACCTCACCATTGCCGGGCGGCGGCAGATCCACCTCCTCCAGCTTCATGACCTCGGGGCCGCCGTTTTCGTGGATACGAATAGCCTTGGTCGTCTTCATGGTCGCAAATCCTAGCGGCGCCCGAGGGACGGAAAAGACTGCAGCACGCCGCCGATACAATACAGGTAGATGCCGCTGACAATAAACAGAGTTACCGCCCATTGCGGCATGAAAAAGTGCATCCACAGCGAATATACGCCAAGTGCCGACCACAACAGGAAAATTCCCAGATTGAGCGGACGGAGCCTCTTGACGCGCACCGGGTGCAGGAAATTGATGGGCAGGAACGTCAGGATGACGGAAACGCCGACGAGAACCATGGCCGTGGTGGCATTGGCATCGATAACGAAGAGCGTGAACACCACCATGTTCCAGACGACGGGAAAGCCGGAAAAGAAATACTCCTCCGTCTTCATGCCCATGTCGGCATAATAGATCGCGCTGGACACCACGATCATTCCGGCCGCCACGAAGGACCAGGGTTGGCCGATCATGCCTTTTTCATAGAGCGCAAAGGCCGGCAGAAGCACGTAGGTCACATAGTCGATGATATTGTCCAGTGTGTCGCCGGACCAGTTGGGCAGCACTTCCTTGACCTTGACCTTGCGGGCGATGGGGCCGTCGATGCCGTCGACGAGCAGTGCCAGGCCGAGCCACCAGAACATGTCGACAAAACGATGCTCTGCGGCGGCAACGACGCCAAGAAACGCGAGAAAAGAGCCGGATGCGGTCAATATATGCACGGAAAACGCACGAATTTCCGCATAAGGCACCCGCTTGTAGTTGAAGATTTTCATGCTCCCCCGTTGCCCGCCAATTCTTTTATTCACCCGCCCGGCAGGCCTGTTGTCTCTAATATGCATCCTTTGTCCGGCGCTGCCAGAGCAAAAGCACATGCAGCCGGCACGGTAGCGCGAGTTATTGTCATTTTCACCCCATGCGGTGTTTCATCCCATGGATTTCAACAGGCTAAGCGTCTATTTTCAGATATGAACGCAAATGGAAGAACGAGATGAAGCAGGTTGAAGTAGCCGTTATCGGCGGCGGTCTCGCAGGCATGGTCGCAGCGATCGCATTGGCGCGAGGCGGGCGCAGCGTTGCCCTGATTGCCGCACCGCACAACAAGGCCGACCGGCGGACCACGGCGCTGATGGACCAATCGATTCGCTTTCTCGAGCGACTGGCGCTCTGGGACAGGATCGCACCCGCAACGGCGCCGCTGACGACGATGCAGATCATCGACGGCACGTCGCGGCTGCTGCGTGCCCCGACCGTTGCCTTCCGATCCTCCGAGATCGGCCTTGAGGCCTTCGGTTATAATATTCCGAACGCCGTGCTGCTCGACGTTCTCAGCGAGGGCGTCAGGGCCGAGGGCAATATCACGCTGATCGAGACGACCGCCTCCAGTCTTGAACTTCGCGAGAATGGCGTCGGCGTCTCGTTGGAAGGTGGCGATAGCGTGGGGGCAGCTTTCGTCGTCGGTGCCGATGGGCGCAATTCGATGGTGCGAGAGACGGCCGGCATCAAGGTCAAGACCTGGTCCTATCCGCAATCGGCAATGGTGCTGAATTTCGCCCATTCGCTGCCGCACCAGAATATCTCCACCGAATTCCACACCGAGAGCGGGCCGTTCACACAGGTTCCCCTTCCCGGCAATCGTTCCAGCCTCGTCTGGGTCCAGAAGCCCGAGGTGGCTGCCGCCAATGCCGAGAAGAGCCTGGAGGATCTCGGTCGCCTGATCGAGGAGCGTATGCAGTCGATGCTCGGCAAGGTCACCGTCGAGGATAATGTGCAGGTCTGGCCGCTGTCCGGCATGACAGCGCATCGCTTCGGCAAGGGCCGCGTCGCGCTCATCGGCGAAGCCGCGCACGTGTTTCCGCCGATCGGCGCGCAGGGCCTGAACCTCAGCCTGCGCGACATCCTGACGCTCACAGAGATCCTCGGCAGTCGGGCCGATCAGCCGATTGCAGGCTCTGCCGGCGACAGTTTCGACCGCAAGCGTCGCACCGATATTCTCAGCCGCACGGCAAGCGTCGACCTCCTCAATCGCTCGCTGCTGTCGGATTTCCTGCCGATCCAGATGCTGCGGGCGGCTGGCCTGCATGTCCTTTCGGCAATCCCGCCGCTGCGCAACATCGTCATGCGCGAAGGGATCGAACCCGGCGGCGCCTTTCGCGGCTTTCCTTCGATGTTACGGGAAAAGCTGCGCCGGTAACGCGCCCGATTTGATCAGATAGAGCGCCACGGACACGGTCACCACCGAACAGGCGGTGGTGATGAGGATGGTTGCGGACGCCCGCTCCTGCCAGACGCCATATTGCTGGCCGATGACGAATACGTTCGTCGCAGTCGGCAGCGCCGCGAGCAGCACTGCCGATTCGACCCAGATCGGATCGAAGCCACCGACCGTCTGCAGCACGAGATAGACGACCAGCGGATGCAGAATGAGCTTCGCCGGCACGATGTAGCCGATCTCCGCGGGAATTCGCTTCAGAGGCCGCAGTGCCAAGGTCACACCCATCGCAAACAAGGCGCAGGGAGCAGCAGCTTGCGCGAGATAGTCGACGAAACGCTGGAAAGCCAGTGGCGGCGTGATCGAGCAAGCGGCAACAACGAAGCCCAAGGCTGTCGAGAGGATGAAGGGGTGCAGCAGCACCTTTCTCGCGATATCGGCGGCGACCTTTCCCGGTGAACGCTTGTCCTCGCCCTCCAACGCCATCAGCGCCGGCGCAACGATGAAATGCAATGCATTTTCGAAGCAGACGATCAGCGCGACTGGAACGGCGGCTTTTTCGCCCAGCGCCAGCAACGCCAGTCCCGGTCCCATGTAGCCGATATTGCCATACGCGCCGGCAAAGGCCTGGATCGTGCTTTCAGCCAGCGAATTGCTTCTGAGATAGCGTCCGACCAGGAAAAGCAGCAGAAAGATCAGGTAGGTCGCGGCGATGTCCGTGGCGATGAAGTCGACGCGGGTCAACTGCTCGATCGGCGTCTGCGATACCAGCTTGAAGAAGAGAGCCGGCAACGCGGCGTAGATGATGAAGGTGTTGAGCCAACCCAGCGCTTCGGCCGGCTGTTTGGTGATGCGGGCGGCGATATAGCCGATGACGATCAGGCCGAAGAACGGCAGCAGCAGACCGACGATGTCAGCCATCAAGCTCTTTCCATGCAGGTGGGATCAAAAGGAAGGTCGATGACGGCCGGCTTAGCCGATTTGCATCAGGATTGGAAAGGTCTGCTGGAACCAGATCGAGACATTATCCGTCCATCCGAAGATGAAAGCGAGGCCGGTCAATACCAGGAGGCCGCCCATGACCTTCTCCACCGTGCCGAGATGCCGGCGAAACCGTGTGAGGAAAGCCATGAAGACATTGGAAAACGCAGCCGCGATCCAGAACGGAACGGCAAGGCCCAGGGAATAGATGGCAAGCAGCCCTGCTCCTGATCCAACCGTCTGGCGAGAAGCCGCGACACCGAGGATTGCGCCGAGCACGGGGCCGATGCACGGCGTCCAGCCGAAGGCAAAAGCCAGACCCATGACATAGGCGCCCGTCAACGTCGCCGGCTTGCCGCCGCTTTGAAAACGGGCTTCGCGGGCAAGAATGCCGATGCGGATGATCCCGAGGAAATGCAGCCCCATGATGATGATGATCACGCCGCCGATCTTGGCGAGCAGGACCAGTTGCTGCCGCAGGAGAATGCCGATGGAGGACGCGCCGGCACCGAGCGCAATGAAGACGGTCGCAAATCCCAGCGTGAAAAACAGCGCCGAAAACAACACGTTGCCTCGAACAGTGACCTTCGTTGCAACAGCGGAGGCACCGCCACCGCGAAATTGTTCCACGGAGATGCCGGACATGTAGCAGAGATAGGGTACGACCAACGGCAATACGCACGGAGATAGGAATGAAAGC
>JAGWJK010000174.1 GCA_028865845.1 Rhizobiaceae bacterium | reverse complement strand
CGCCGCGCCAATCCGGTATGGCCGATGCGCGAGGGTGGGAGAATTGTGGAGCGAATGCTGAGTGGCACGCTACTGGTCAACAACGGCGAGACCATTCGCCGGATGGCCATTGCCGGCGCCGGCATCGGACGTATCGCCGACTATCACGTCCGCGAACCCATTGCCCGAGGAGAACTTGTCGAGGTGCTGGCCGACAGCTCGGTCGTCGAGTTCGACGACATCCATGCGCTCTATCGAGGCGCCCAGCTCATGCCGACCCGCGTGCGCGCCTTCCTCGATTTCACGGTGCCGCGCATGCAAAAGTTCCTGGCGACGGATCCGACGACTGAAGCCTCGCCCATCGTCCGATGAACAAGGCTCTTGCCGATCAAAGCCAGCGTCAATCGCGGATAGGGAGAGGCGCATCCGGATTGACGAGATTGGCCCGACGTATCTCGCGCCAGAAGTCGGCCGGAACGACCTCTTCCAATGCCGCACGATCCTCGGCGATGCGGCCAGGCTTACTAGCGCCGGGAATGACGGCGGCGATCGCCGGATGAGCCAGCGAAAACTGCAGGCCCGCGGCCTTCATGCTGACGCCGTAACGATCGGCTATCGCCTTGATCCGCGCCACCTTGTCGAGGATTGCAGGCGTCGCCGGCGCATATTCGAAGTTCGGGCCGCCGACCAATGCACCAGAACTGTAGGGACCGCCAACAACGATGCCAAGGCCGCGTTCCGCAACCTGAGGCATGACACGCTGAAGTGCCCGGTCATGATCGAGCAGCGTATAACGTCCGGCAAGCAGGAAGCCATCCGGGCGCGGACCATCAAGCGCTAGCAGCAACTCGATCGGCTCGACGCGATTGACGCCCAGACCCCAGGCCTTGATTACCCCTTCGTCGCGCAACCGGTCCAGCGCCTTGAAAGCACCCTTGCGCGCGCTTTCGAATATGCTGAGCCACTCGTCTCCATAAAAATCCTGGGCGACATCGTGAACCCAGGCGATCTCGATCTGATCCGTCTTGAGCCGCTTCAGGCTATCCTCAATCGAACGTAAGGTGGCGGCCTCCGAATAGTCGTTGACGATCTTGTTGGGGCGGCCGTATTTGAAGACATCGCCTTTTTCGCCGAGATCACGGGCACTGACATTCTCGACCTCGTCGAGGATGACGCGGCCGACCTTTGTGCTGATGACGTATTGATCCCGCGGTTTGTCGGCGAGCGCCTCGCCCATGCGGATCTCGGCGAGACCGGCACCGTAAAATGGCGCGTTGTCATAATAGCGGATGCCGTCGTTCCATGCTGCTTCGACGGTAGCAATCGCTTCCTGCTCCGGAATGTCGCGAAACATGTTGCCCAGGGGAGCGGCGCCAAAACCAAGTTTGCTCGGCAGAATATCCTTCAGAGTCATTGTCTTATCCCTTCGTGCCGGCATGGTGGACCAGGGCCGGTTCCTGTTGGATAAACAAATAGAACGGGGTCTGCAGCGGCAGTAGACGGCAAGAGTTCGCAGGATCTGCGAAGAAAATTCACAGATCCTCTAAGACCTTAAAGCGCGGGAGGAAATTGCTCCACACTATTTTCGCATCGTCACTGCCAGAGCGGGAGACGGTCGTACGACGACCTTCACGCTCGATCCGTGGCCGAAGCGGGCGACATCGGCGCTGGCAATCTGCGCCTGGACAAGGGTGTCGTCGTGCAGCCTTACCTGCACACGGGCAATCGGACCGAGAAAGCTTGCCGCAACGACGCGGCCGGTACCCTCGGTATCCGGCACCAGATCGAGGCATTCGGGCCTGACCAGGACGATCGCCGCTCCCTCCGAGACGGAACCGTCCAGGACGGGAACCGTGCAGTCGAGCACCATGGCCATTCCATTGCGCACTTCACCGCGCAGCCTGTTCGAAATGCCGACAAATTCGGCGACCCGCTGCGAGCAGGGACGTTCGTAAAGCTCGATCGGCGTCGCAATCTGCTCGATCCGCCCGGCATGCATGACGGCGACACGATCGGCCGCGGCCATCGCTTCCTCCTGGTCATGGGTCACGAACAACGTCGTCGTGCGCAGTTCCAATTGAATCCGGCGGATTTCGTCGCGCAGCTGCGTACGAACCTTGGCATCCAGCGCAGACAGGGGTTCGTCCAGCAGCAAAACACTAGGTTGGATCGCAAGTGCACGCGCCAGGGCGACGCGTTGCTGCTGTCCGCCGGAGAGCTGATGTGGATAGCGCTGCGCGCGATCGGCAAGCCCCACCACCTCGAGAAAGTGCTTTGCGATCCGCCGTCTTTCGGCCTTCCCCATCCTGCGCATGAGCAGGCCGAACGCTACATTTTCGAGCGCCGTCATGTGTGGAAACAGGCTGTAGGCCTGAAAAACCATGCCGATGTCGCGGCTGCTCGTCGCCAATTGCGTGACATCGGCGCTACCGATGACGATCTTGCCTTCGTCGACGCGTTCCAGCCCGGCGACCGCACGAAGCGCGGTGGTCTTGCCGCAGCCGGAGGGACCGAGCAGTGCCACCAGCTCGCCTGGGCGAATATCGAGGCTCAACCCGTCCAGCGCCCGAACGCTTCCGTATCGCCGCTGAAGATCCACGAGTTGGACAGGGACGCCGCCATCGATTTCAGCATTGCCGGACACAGCCGGAGACATAGTCATCATTATTCCTCTTTTTCGGCGATTTCCCGGGCTTCGGGACGCTGTCCGGCAAACGACAGGATGAACAGCAGTATGAAAGCGAAGCACAGCGCTGCAAGCGATACGGCGACGGCAACGCTCGCATTGCGCTTGCCGATCTCGTTGATGATGACCTGAAGCGTCTCGAAACTGAGAAGCGAGGAGATCGTGAATTCCCCAAGAACCAGTGCGACGGAGATGAGTGCCGCCGCCAATAGGGCGCCGCGGATATTGGGTACCACGATCCGCCAGATCACGCCGCTCCAGGAACTGCCAAAGACGCGCGCCGCTTCGGACAAGGTCACCAGATCAAGCGTATCGAGCCCTGAGGCGATCGCACGGTAGTTATAGGGCAGCACCAGAATGACGTAGATGAAGGTGAGCGTCAGCGGGGATTCGCTGATGTACCGCCCCACGAGACCATAGACCGGCCCAAGTCCGACAACGAGGACGATCGCCGGCACCGTCAGCGGCAAGAGGCAGATGAATTCCAGCACACGGTTGAGGCCAGGTCGTTTCAGCCGCACCAGGATCATCGTCGGCACCAACAGCACCAGTGCCAACAGCACCGTCAGCGCAGCAAGCTCAAGCTGCAGCAAGATGGAGCCCAGGAGGTCCGGGTTGGTGCCGATTTCCGCCCAGGCGGCCAATGTGCGCTGGCCTCCGGCACCCCGGGTGGAGAATTCGAACATCGCCAGCATCGGCAGCAGAAGATAGCCCAACACCGAGAAAAGGACCACCAGCCGAAGGATCGCTTCACCCCTTCTCGCGCGCGCTCGATCGATGCTGTTCATGCAAGCCACCGGCTGGTTCTGGCCTTCAGCAGCGCATAAAGAACCGTCGTCGTGACAACGATGATGATCATGCCGAAGGCGAGCGCTGCTCCGAGATTTTCCTGTCCCAGCGCCACTTCGCTGGTCAGAAACGTGCCGATGCGCAGGGTCACGAGCGGATCGGCCTGAGAGAGCAGTGCGGCGGCCGTGGAATAGGCGGAAAAGGCATTGGCAAAAAGTAGGAGCGTGGCGCCGGCAAAGGACGGCCAGAGAATAGGAAGCCCGACATGCCGCCAATAGGCGATACCGCCGCCGCCCAGCGTCTCGCAGGCTTCACGCCATTGCGGGCGCAGACCCTCGATAGCAGGCAGAAACACGATGACCATCAATGGTATCTGGAAATAGGTGTAGACCAGGGCGAGACCCGGGAGCGAATACAACCATTGTCCCCAGGCGAAGATGTCGACGCTCATCTGGTTCTTCAGAAACAGCGTTATGAAGCCGTTGAAACCGAAGGTGGCAAGGAACGCAAAGGCGAGCATGACGCCGCCGAATTGCGCCAACGTACCGGAGGCAGCAAGAACGGCGCGGCGCAGAAGACCATGGCGCGGGCCGGTCGCAACCGCCCAGGCGAGCAGGCCGCCGAGGATAGCGCCGGCAACCGCCGTGATCGCCGATAGCATGATCGACAGCACGAAGACGCGCAGATTCTGATTGGAAACCGCTTCGACAATGTTTTGCAGGGTGAAGCCACCCTCGGAGGTTTCGAACGCTCCGGTGACGACAACAAGCGTCGGCCAGAAGAGGAACAGCGAAACAAAAATGAAAAAGGGCAGGACGCCGAGTTGATCAAGGCCAAGACGACGCTGTATCGGCACCCCCCGTGCCGATACAGTCTGCGCCGACGCCTCGCTACCATCAGGGATAGCGAGACGTGTTTGCGGCTTGCCTGCCGTCATTGGACTGCCTGGCCCCAGTGATCCTTCAGGTAGTCCTGTGCCTTCTTAAGCTGGTCCTGGGTCAATACGACGGGTTTTCCGTCAACCTGAGGAAGCTGGCCGATCGCCGTTTTGTCCACGGTGCCTGCCTTGGTCATGGCATCGAGGCGTACGGGACGGGCGAAGCCCTGAAGCCAGATATTCTGTCCTTCGTCGGAATACAGGAATTCCTCCCAAAGGCGCGCAGCGGCCGGATGCGGAGCATCCTTGTTGATCGCCTGCACGTAATAGGCGCCGACCGGGCCACCAGGCGGAACCACGACCTTCCAGTCGATCGAGCCCTTCAAGGTCTTGGATTGCGCCAGGTTCAGGTATTCCCAGTCGATGACGACGGGGGTCTGTCCGGAGGCTATGGTTGCCGGGGTCGGGTCGACGGGAAGCATGTTGCCGGCGTCATGCAGCTTCTTGAAGAAATCGACACCCGGCGCGATATCGTCGGCGGAGCCGCCATTGGCGAGCGCGGCCATCATCACGCCGTGGAAGCCCGCCGATGCGCGGGTCGGATTTCCGTTGAGCGCGACCTTGCCCTTGAATTCGGGCTTGAGCAGATCCGCAACGCTGGTGATTGCCGGAACCTGCTTGGCGTCGTAGCCGATAGAGGCATATCCGCCGTAATCGGCAAACCAGGCGCCGTTCGCGTCCTTGAGATTGTCGGGAATATCGCCCCATCCCGCGACCTTGTAAGGCGCGAAGGTCGGTACGGCCGATAGGGCGACATTGATGCCCAGATCGAACACGTCCGGTGCGCGGTTCTGTCCCTGCAGGCGCTTTGCCGCGTTGAGCTCGTCCTGGCTGTCCGCATCCGGCTGGGCGCTGTTGACCTTGATGCCGTATTTCGTCTGGAAGGTCTTGATCATCTCGCCGTAATTCGCCCAATCCGGCGGCAGCGCGATGACGTTCAACTCACCTTCCTTCTTGGCGGCAGCGATCAGCCCGTCCATGCCGCCGAAAGCGGAGACACTGGTTGCCGTGCTGTCCGCTGATGTGGCGACGGCGCTCTGCGGCAGGCTCGCGAGGCTGAAAGCCATCGCGACCGACGCGCACAACATGGTTGTACCGGCGAGACGCCGGCGAAAGAATGCACGATGTTTCATTTTTCTTCTCCCTCTGTAGTCGTGACACGCGCCTTGCAAGAAGGCGATAACAAGCTGTTTTTCGCTTTGATTATGTCCTTGGCCGGCATGCGAGGATGGTCAGCATCGCTGACGCCTTGCTTAAATCGCAATTTCTCTCTTGCGCCGGATCATCCCCCCATGTCCGTATAGAAACCGATGGTATGCACGTTCAGAGACCGCGAATAGGGCCAGTTTCGATGGATTGGCAGGCCATTTTATTTCGGCCTAACATTGTCACCAAACCACTGGAACGAACCGGCCCGATTCAAGATCAAATTCTGATCGTGACCGATTTCGTTCGGCAGTAACTGGCCAGGGCGATCAATCCCTTTTCCCGACCGATGCCAGATCGCCGGTTGCCGCCGAAGGGCGTCTCGACACCGCCTGCGAAATATTCGTTGACGAAGACCTGGCCGGCATCGACATCACGAGCGATACGATGCGCCTTTGAGAGATCCTTGGTGAAGAGACCGGCTACAAGCGCATAATTGGTGCAATTGGCCGCTGCGATCGCCTCTTCGACGCTATCGACGACCTGCACCGCCAGTACCGGTCCGAATATCTCTTCCTGAACGATTGGATCGCTCCATTCCACTGCATCGAAAATCGTTGGCTCGAAAAACCACCCCTTGCCGGTTGCGGGATCAACCGTCTCCTTCCCGCCGATGACGAGCTCCACTCCCCGCACCTTCGCGCCCTCGACGTAGGAGGCGATCTTGTTCAGATGCTCCTTCGAGTTGATCGCACCGAAATTGACCCCTTCCGTCAGTCCGTGGCCAATCCTCAACTGCCGCACCCGCTCCACGAGCCGCTCTATGAATTCGGCATGGATGGCACGCTCGATGACCAGACGGGAGCCGGCCGAGCAAATCTGGCCGGCATTTTCGAAAATGGCGCCGATGACATTACCGATGGCCAGATCGATATCCGCGTCGGCGAGGACGATATTGGGAGACTTGCCGCCGAGTTCCAGGGTCACCGAGGCGACATTCTGCGCCGCCGCTTTCATGACGCTGATGCCCGTCACCGTCGATCCCGTAAACGTCACATGGCGGACATCCGGATGGGACACGAGAGGGGCGCCGGCTGAAATTCCGGTCCCGGTCACTACGTTGCAGACGCCATGTGGCAAGCCGGCCTGAACGAGAATTTCGGCAAGCAGCAATGCGGTCAAAGGCGTTTGCTCGGCTGGCTTCACCACGGCCGTACAACCGGCAGCGAGCGCCGGAGCGATCGAGCGGGACGCCGTCGACAGCGGGTAGTTCCAGGGAACGATATGGGCGGTGACGCCAACCGGCTCCTCGATAGAATAGGACGTATAATCAGGCCCAAGCGGATAGGCCTTGCCCTCCTGCTTGTCGGCCGCACCGGCGTAATATTCGAATGCGCGCGCCGATCCACGCACGTCGCCGCGCGCTTCGTCCAGGGTCTTGCCGCTGTCAAGCACTTCGGCCCGTGCCAGGCGCTCGACGTTGTTCCGGATCAGTTCCGAAGCGCGCATCAGGATACGACCGCGCTCAGCCGGAAGCGACTTTCCCCACACGGTTTCCTGGGCGCGTCGGGCAGATGCGACGGCGTCGGCAACATCGTCCGCCGTTCCCGCTGCAAACCGCGTATGCGGCTCGGCTCTTCCCGGATCGAATGTGTCCATCAGATTGCCGGATGCCGGCTTGCGCCAAGTGCCGTCTATGAAATGGCCCGACGGCCATTCTTCCATGCCCAAGCCTGAGGATTGAATTGTCATCATTCAGCCTCGCTCACTTGATAGCTGGATTTTGCAAGCCATTCCGGATCGATCTCGACGCCCCAGCCGGGCGCATCCGTAACGGTGACCATGCCATCTTTCACCATGTAAGGCGAATTGACGAAAAGCCCATCCTGCCAGGGATAGTAGTCCGACCCTTCGATGGAAAACTCCAGATATTTGCCGCCGCCGTCGATGGCGCGAAGCAGATGCATGGTAAAGAGAGTGACCAGACCAAGATTGGCGCTGTGCGGCGTCACCGGCAGGCCGGCAGCCTTTGCCATGGCGCAAACCCGCAGGGTGCGGCTGATCCCTCCAAGATAGAGAATATCAGGCTGAACGATATCGACGGCGCGCATCTCGATCATATGACGCCAGGTCGCGATTTCGCAATCCTGCTCGCCGCCCGTCACTGCGATGTCGAGCGCATCTGTGACCTCTTTCGTTT
>JAGWJK010000173.1 GCA_028865845.1 Rhizobiaceae bacterium | reverse complement strand
GACAAAATCCTGATGCAGGGCGCGGAAATTTCGCGCAAGCTGGATCAGTTGCGGCTTGAGAATTTTCCGCCGAATGCACAGAAGACCCTGCGCCAATTTTCGGTGTCGGAGGTGGCGCATTATCTGGGCGTGACGCCAAGCAACCTTAAGCGCCTGTATCTGGATGGCAAGGGTCCGACCCCGACGACGATGTCGGGAAACCGGAAATATTATACAGCCGAGCAGATGCTGGAGCTGCGCTTCTTTCTCGACAAGACCGGGAAGACGGAAGCTAAGAAATACGTTCCGCATCGCAAGCCCGGCGACAAGCTTCAGGTCATCGCCGTCGTCAATTTCAAGGGCGGCTCCGGCAAGACCACGACCGCAGCACACTTGGCGCAGCATCTGGCTCTGACCGGGCACCGTGTGCTTGCGGTCGATCTCGATCCCCAGGCCTCGCTTTCGGCACTCCACGGCTTCCAGCCCGAACTCGACAAGAACCCGTCGCTCTACGATAGCATTCGGTACGACGCCGAGCGCAAGCCGATCGAGAAGATCATCCTGCCCACGAATTTTCCGGGGCTCGATATCATTCCGGCAAATCTGGAGCTGCAGGAGTACGAATACGATACACCGCTCGCCATGCAGATGAGCAACGAGGGCAAACGCTTCTTCACGCGCTTCGGAAAAGCGCTGGAGGATGTGGACAGCCGCTACGATGTGGTGATCGTCGACTGCCCTCCCCAGCTGGGTTACCTGACACTCACCGCTCTTACCGCTGCGACATCCGTGTTGATCACCGTCCATCCGCAGATGCTGGATCTGATGTCCATGTCGCAATTCCTGCTGATGCTCGGCAATATCACCAAGACGATCAAGAAGGCCGGCGCCACCGTCCGCATGGATTGGCTTCGTTATCTGATTACGCGCTTCGAGCCCACCGACGTTCCTCAGGTGCAGATGCTCGGCTTCATGCAGTCGATGCTGGCTGAAGAGATCCTGAAGAGCCCGATGTTGAAGACCACCGCCATCTCAGATGCCGGTCTGACGAAGCGGACGCTCTACGAACTCGATCGCTCCAACTTCACACGCGAAACCTACGATCGCGCCATTGAGTGCATGGATGCCGTCAATTTCGAGATCCAAGGCCTGATCCACAAGGCATGGGGGCGACTATGAGCGTGTTGACGGCCGTAAAAACGCGGAAATTTCGTAGCGCGAACAGCCAGTTATCGGAATTAAGAGGATAGCGATATGGCTAGAAAAAACCCGTTTATGAATGTCATGAGCGACGCTTCGGCCGAAGATAAGCTCCCGGCGCTTGATTATACGATCAAGGGCGCCTCCAAATCGATCCTGAGTTCGATCGACGAGATGGCCGCGCGCGCCGATAAGCTGCTCGAAGGCGAGACCGTCGTTGAACTGGATCCGGATGTTATTGACGCGTCCTTCGTTCGGGATCGTCTCGAAGATGACGAGGCGGATTTCGGGGAGTTGGTTTCGGCCATCCGTGAGCGCGGGCAGGATAGTCCGATCCTGGTCCGGCCTCATCCGCGCTCGACGGGACGCTACATGGTTGTCTTCGGTCATCGCCGCCTTCAGGCCGCCAAGTTGCTGGGCCGTAAGGTGCGGGCGGTGGTCAAGGATATGCAGGACCAGGACCACGTGGTCGCCCAGGGCCAGGAGAACTCGGCACGGGCCAATCTGTCCTTTATCGAACGCGCTACTTTTGCAAGTTCAATCGCGCGCCTCCATTACGACAATGACAATGCCATCATCATGACCGCTTTGTCGCTCGACAAATCGACTTTGTCGAAGATGCTGGCGGTGACGAGCATGTCGAGCGAGATTCTGGCGGCGCTCGGTGCGGCGAAGACCATCGGCCGTGATCGTTGGTACGAGCTGAAAACCCTTCTGGAAAAGCCGTCGAATCTCGACAGGGCACATGCGTTTATCGCCACCGAGGAATTTGAGGCCAAGACCGGTGAAAATCGCTTCAACAGCCTCTTAGGCTATATCAAGGCAGCGCAGCGCACGACCAAACTGTCACTGCCGAAACGAAGCACCCGATGGACATCAGACGACAAGCGCGTCGCCGTCAACGTCAAGAGCGACGGCCGGAGTTTTACGCTCGCGCTGAATTCGAGGGAGGCTGTTGGTTTCGGCGAATTTATCTCTGAGAACCTTGCCGATCTCTACAAGGCATATCAGGACCGCAACGCAGATCAAGGAGAGTAGACCGCAAAAGAAAAAGGCCCCCAAAACGACCAAGTCGTGGAAGCCTTCCTCGTAGTCTGTGACAAGCACGAGAATCGCATTTCCCCGAATCCCAGTCAAGAGTCTTGGCACCATTTTTTGGTGGGTGGATTTCTTTTGCCTAAGCTGAGGTGAAAGAAAAATGGATGGTGGAAGTGTGACGACGCCCTTTGGGCGGCGGCCGATGACGCTTGGCATGTTGGTTAGCCAATTTCGAGCCAGCGGCATCGAAGCCGGACGAACGATCAATAAATGGAAAATCTTTCGGGCCATATGCGAAGCAAGACCATTGCTCGGCGTGACGGATCGCGCCTTGTCGGTACTCGATGCTCTGTTGAGCTTTTATCCCGGCGATGAGCTTTCCGAGGAGAATGGTCTCGTGGTGTTTCCCTCGAATGCGCAATTGTCCGTTCGCGCGCATGGCATGACACCGGCGACACTTCGCCGTCATCTTGCCGTACTCGTCGAAGCGGGCCTGCTGGTTCGCAAGGATAGCCCCAATGGAAAGCGCTATGCTCGAAGAGGGCAGGACGGCACCATCGACCAGGCCTTCGGGTTCAGTATCGCGCCGCTGCTTGCTCGCTCAAGCGAGATCGAAACCCTTGCCGCTCGCGTTGAGGCCGATCGGCAATTGATGCGCGTCACCAAAGAGCGGTTGTCGCTTTGCCGCAGAGATATCGCCAAGCTGATCAACGTCGCGCTTGAGGAAGGTGCGCCGGGGAATTGGCCTGACATCCACGATCAGTTCCGCGCTTTCGTCGACCAGATTCCGAGAGCACCATCCATTCATGAGATTGCCGAAGTGCTCGAGAATCTGGAGATGCTGCGCGAAGAGATCGTCAACCTCCTGGAAATTCGATCAAAAACAGAAAATCTAAGCTCCAATGAGTCTCAAACTGAGCGCCACAAACAGACTCTAAATCCTAATTCTAATTCTGAACTTGAACCGGGCTTCGAACAGAAGCTGGGCGAGAATTCGGAAAACACATTGCAGCACTCTGCCGGAGCGATGGCCCGCGATGGCCAACACGGATCAACGAATGTGGAACTGCTGGCGCAGAACACCCGAATTCCGTATCGATCCGACAAACCTGCGATGAAAACATTCCCGCTCGGCATGGTTCTGCAAGCCTGCCCCGAAATCACGATGTACGGGCCTGGTGGTTCCATCGGTAGCTGGCGCGATCTGATGACAGCTGCCGTCGTGGTTCGTTCGATGCTTGCCATCAGTCCAAGCGCTTATCAGCAGGCCTGCGACACCATGGGACCGGAAAACGCCGCGATCGTCGTTGCCTGCGTTCTCCAGCGGGCAGAGCAGATCAACTCCGCCGGCGGCTATCTTCGTGAGCTCACTCGCCGCGCGGAGCGGAGTGAATTTGCGATCGGTCCGATGCTGATGGCGCTGGCGCGTTCGAACGCACAATTCAGTCAAAAGGCTGGATAGTGACTACCGAACGGCACAACAGGAAATTATGGTTAATAAAATGTGTATCGCTCCCTCTTTCGTGGGATTTTGGGCACTCTTCCGATGGCCGTAACGAGGGATTTCTGAGGATAAATCTACCACTTTTTGCAGAGGATCCTTGCTGATCGGCTGAGTGCCGCTTCTCTTTTGCACGGAGTGAGAGCGTGACAGCGTCACACGAATCTGTTTCTTCCTCCCTTAGAAACATTGGAAGAAGCTAATATGGATGCTGCGGAAAACGACCAGCGATTGATCGCCGTCATGCGGCGCTATTTCGCCATTCGAACAGAGCTGGCGGACTTGAAGCTCGCGCTCGAAGATGCGCGAAAGCTGAGTGGAAGCAGCGTCGGCGATTTCTATCATGTGCGCGGCAACAGCGAGCATGCCGGGGATGTCGTGCGTGCAGCTTCCCTGAGACGCGA
Organism: Rhizobiaceae bacterium; assembly: GCA_028865845.1. Classification (GTDB taxonomy): domain Bacteria; phylum Pseudomonadota; class Alphaproteobacteria; order Rhizobiales; family Rhizobiaceae; genus Rhizobium. The sequence goes on along the minus strand of JAGWJK010000173.1, from coordinate 3,621 downwards.
GCTGGATATCCTCTTAGGCCTCGCTGAAGGATGGGCACGCGGCGAGATGATCGATCTCGGAGCGCCCGGCAATTGATCCGGCTGACATGTTGGCGCTAACGTACATGAGGGGAGGGGCTTAAGATGCCGCCAAGGCGTGAAGCCTCGATAGTTGGATAAGTTCGCTTGCTGTGATGCGTTCCCAAAAATAGAGATAGAGTCAGGCGAGGCGGAACCGCAGCGCGGCCACTTCGGTTACATAAAGGAAAATCGAGATCACATGTCCCTCCATATCAACACACCCCTTTTGCATTCTGAAGCGATGAGCCTCGCCAGTGGCCGGTCCATCTGGCTGAAGTTCGATGCCTTGCAGCCGTCCGGCTCTTTCAAAATCCGTGGTATCGGCCGCGCATGCACTCATCATCGGGACATGGGCAAGCGGAAATTCGTTTCCTCATCGGGTGGAAACGCCGGTCTTGCGGTCGCCTATGCCGGCCAGCAACTCGGTATCCCCGTCACCGTTGTCGTCCCGCAGACCACCTCGCAGCGCGCTATCGGCCTCATCAGCCAGCTTGGCGCCCAGGTGATTGTCGAAGGCGCGTCATGGCAGGAGGCCAATGAAGCCTGCCTGAAGCTATTAACCGACGACGATGCATTCATTCATCCGTTTGACGATCCGCTGCTGTGGGAAGGGCATGCGACGATCGTCGATGAAATCCCCGAAGAGCGCCGACCGGATTTGGTCGTCGTTTCTGTCGGCGGGGGAGGGCTGCTCAGCGGCGTCGCTCTCGGTTTGGAACGCAGAGGTTGGCGCACGCCGATCCTCGCGGTCGAGACTGCGGGTGCATCATCTCTCGCCCAGTCAATTGCCGCCGGCGAACGGGTCACGCTTCCCGCGATCACCAGCATCGCTTCTTCGCTGGGAGCCAAACAGGTCTCCGAGCATGCATTCTCATTGACGCAATCCTATCCGGTGAAGCCGGTCACCGTCAGTGATCGCGATGCAGTGAAGGCGTGCCTGCGCTTTCTCGATGATCATCGCGTGCTTGTGGAGCCTGCTTGCGGAGCAAATCTTGCTGCCGTCTATGATGCCAAGGAACTGGACCAAGCTCGAAACGTCCTCGTCGTCGTCTGCGGCGGCTCGTCCGCGACGCTTCAGCAGTTGCAGAACTGGGACGCCGAGCTCGCTTGAAGATCCCCCGATACCAACGCGACGGGGATCTTCTTCTTCATTCACGAAAATACCGGCCAGCCTTGTTCATGTGCCGCAAATTGGCCGACGCCACGGACCACCAGTTCGGGATACGATCCGTGGTCGGCGCGTCGCGCTATCACAAGGGCAATAAATCGCCGCTGCTGAAATTGTTTCTTTCGCGCATAGATGACCTGATCAGACGCTAATCCGAGCGCCGCTTCTGTCAGCGTAAAACACACCGATTTTCCTGCTTAGGGCATTTTGTCACCCCGTCTTTCATCCTGAGGAGCAAGCGCGGCAGAATGACGGATACCGTGGTGCCATATGAGTCGCGCCCGGCCAGATGGAGAGTGGCGTGACTTCGGAGACTTCTCCAGCGGATATCGAAATGGCGCGTTCGCCACGGCAGCCTGACATCGATCTACTATTCCAACAGGCCAGCCTCGATGCCGGTAACGGGCGATATGACGAAGCAAAGCAGGCCTATCTGGCGATCCTCGCGATCGATACCAATCATTTCGGCGCCCTCAACGACCTTGCCAATCTGCTTGATAAAACCAATTTTCGTAGCGCCGCGCGCCTTGCTTATGCCGAGGCGGTCAGGCGTCATCCGGACAATGTCATCGGGCGTACCAACTACGCCAACTCACTGCTTTCGAACGGTGAATTTACACGGGCCGGTGCCGAGCTCGGGGTTGCCCTCCATCTTGCTCCCGACCATCCGGACGTTCATCGCAGCATGGCCAACCTCCTGCAGAATCTCGGCGATTGGGAAGCTGCCGAGGAGCATCGTCAGAAGAGTTATCGACCCTCCGAGCTCAGTTTTCATCCCTATCGTGGTGAAGGTACGCCTTGCCGCGTCCTCGTTCTTGTATCTGCCGTCGGCGGAAATATCCCGACGCGCTTCCTGCTCAGTGACAAGCTTTTCGACGTGTCGGTGCTTGTCGTCGAAGGTTTCGATACGACGAAACCGCTTCCGCCGCATGATGTCGTCTTCAACGCCATCGGCGATGCCGACATATGCCTGGCTGCACTCGACGCGGCGGAGCGCGTGCTGGCCCTGACCGTCGCGCCGACCGTCAACCGGCCCGAGCGCATCAGGCCGACGGACCGCATCTCGAATGCCGATCGGGTGAGGGGGGTGCCGCATGTTCGATCCCCGCGCATGGCGCTGGTGACGCGTTCTGACGCCGCGCGGCAGGGTGAAGTGATCGGCTATCCCTTTTTACTGCGAAGCCCGGGCTATCATACCGGACGATACTTTCGAAAAATCGACGCAGTCGCCGATCTGGATGCCGCGCTTGCCGACCTGCCGGGGGAGCAACTGCTTGCGATCGAATATCTCGACGCGCGGGACGCCGAGGGGCAGGCGCGAAAATATCGCGTGATGATGATCGGCAATGCGCTCTTCCCGCTGCACATGGCCGTCTCGCGGGACTGGATGGTCCATTATTTCACCGCCGACATGGCCGAGCACCAGCGCTACCGCGACGAGGAAGCTGCTTTTCTGTCGGATATGTCGTCGGTGATCGGACCGAAGGCGATGAAAGCGCTGGAAGGAATACAGGCGACACTCGGCCTTGATTATGCCGGCATAGATTTTGCGATCGATGAGAACGGAAATCTGCTGTTCTTCGAAGCCAACGCCACCATGGTCATCGTCCCGCCGCCGGACGACCCGATGTGGGATTATCGACGCGCGACGACTGCCCGCGCCCTCGCCGCAGCGAACGATATGACCGTCGAAAAGGCTTCGCGCAACCGGAGCGGTGGCGCCCACAAAACCTCTCAGACCGCGTGAGCTTGGGGCATCTTTTTCTGGCTGAGAGGTGAACCCACAGCCCGAACTTGATCAGGAAAGAGATGAGATCAGTCACTATCGATATTGCTTCGAAATGATCGAGAGCTACCCGCAAGGCAGGATACGGATAGCGGAAATAAACTGAATATTAATTTCCTTAAAGTGGAATTGGAACTTTGATCCCCGTGGCTCACAGAATCGGAAGCTAACGCCGGTATGGTAAGTGCGGCACATCCCGTGCCATTGCCGGCTCGTTGGACAACGTCGCTGAATGCAGTCGCTCGGAGCGGCTCCAGTGGTCAGGCTCGGGCGAGAATGATTGTCGGCAGCGGTGGAACCGGTTGACCTATATTGCCAATGCCGAGCCGGTCATCGAGGAAGTGGTAAAACGAAAGTCCAAGCTTCTGGACAAAACATCCGGATCGTCTCACGATCAAATCCAACCCATCAATTCCCGGGACTAAACAGCTAGGCTTTCAAGATCGCCGCCCCCGGCGGGCGGCCTTTGCCCAACTGCTTCACCGCCGTCACCTGCCAGGTAACATTGTATCGAGTACGCCATCGCGGCGGACAAGTCCGTGAAAAAGTGCTGCCGCCAGATGCATCAGCACGAGCGCGAAGAAGGCTAAGGCCAGATAGTGGTGTG
>JAGWJK010001298.1 GCA_028865845.1 Rhizobiaceae bacterium | reverse complement strand
CTGCCCCTAGCTCCTGAAGGGCGAGGTCGGCGTCTGCGGCCTTGTTGGCGGCATCGCTGTCAACGAGGGCGGACGCCTCGTTGGTCATCACTTCCTTCAGGATCGCGGCGACGCTTTTGCGTTTGGCGAACCATTGTCGACGGATCTTGGTAAGCACCCGGATCGCGTCGGTTTTGTCGAGCAGGATCGCGCGCGTGGTCCAGCGGTAGGGAAAGGCCAATCGATTCAGGTCGTCGAGTAAGCCCGGCGTGGTCACCGTGGGGAACCCGACGATGGTAAGGGTCCGAAGGTGTGAGGATCCCAGACGCGGTTCGAGCCCTCCAGTGAAGTGCTGGTCGGCGAGCAGCGCATCGAGATACATGGGCGTTTCGGGCACCCGAACACGGTGACGGTTCGTGGATATCGTCGAGTGCAGGTAGGTCAGTGTCTCGCTGTCATCGAGCCAGCGGCACTCCGGCATGAAGCTCTCGATGAGTTGCAGGATGCGGCCGGTGCGATCGATGAAGCCGTGGAGGACCTCCCTCGGATTCGCCCCCTGATCCGCTTTGCCCTCGTAAAGCCAGCTTTCGGCACGAGCGGCGTCCTCGGCGGGCGGCAGATAGGTGAGCGTTAGGAAGTAATGGGACTCGAAGTGTGCGCCTTCTTCCTCGAAGTCGGCCTTGCGCTCCGCGTCCACCAGCGCCGAAGCGGCTTCCGGGAAGCGGCTGATCGGATAGGCGCCAACGCTCTCCCTTTGTGCCTCTACGAAGAGAGCCCAGCCTGAGCCTAGTCGGCGAAATGCATTGTTGAGTCGCCCGGCGACGGCAACGAGTTCCGCCGCGACCGCGCTATCGAGATCAGGGCCGCGGAAGCGCGCAGTTCGTTGTAACGAACCGTCCTTGTTGAGGACCACGCCCTCATCGACAAGGGCGGCCCAGGGCAGGAAGTCCGCTAGGCGGGCTGGCGGGCGGCGATATTCGGCGAGGTTCATCATGGTTGCGAACCTCAGATCGACAGATGGCTGGGGATGCGAAGGTGGCGACGCACGACGTCGACGAACATTGGGTCGCGCTTGGCCGCCCACATCGCGGCGACGTGCCCGATCGCCCCTAGTCCGATCCCGATCAGCCATAGCCGAAGCCCGAGTCCGAGCGCTGCGGCGACCGTCCCATTCAGGATGGCGACTGAGCGCGGCACGCCACCGAGGAGGATGTGCTCCGTCAGTGCGCGGTGGACTGGCACGGTGAAACCCGGAATGCTCTCGTCGATCGCACCGGCCATCAGACGAGCGCTCCCCCGCCGAAGCTGAAGAACGTCAGGAAGAAGGAGCTTGCCGCGAAGGCGATGCTCAGGCCGAACACGATCTGGATGAGCCTGCGGAAGCCGCCGCTCGTGTCGCCGAACGCGAGGGTCAGGCCGGTGACGATGATGATGATCACCGAGATGACCTTTGCGACGGGCCCTTCGATCGATTGCTCGATCTGCGTGAGAGGTTGCTCCCATGGCATCGAGGAGCCGGAGGCGTGTGCGGCAGGCGCGAGAAGGATGCTCACGGTGATGGTGGCGACGGCGGTCGCGAGGGCGCGACGCAGTCTGTGCAGACGGC
>JAGWJK010001297.1 GCA_028865845.1 Rhizobiaceae bacterium | reverse complement strand
CGCATGTCTGATGGTCAGCCCAACTGCGGACGCAGCCGGCACGATCGGCAGCAAGGCCGTGGGCACTGGTCCCTACAAGCTCGCGGAGTATAAGTCCGGCGAATACGTCCTGGAAGAGAAAAATCCGAACTATTGGGGCGGTACGCCGAAGGGTGTAGACGAGATCAAGTGGACCTGGACGTCAGAGCCTTCGGTCATGAACATGGCATTGCAGACCGGCGATGCCGACGTCGTCAGCCCGCTGCCGCCGGCTTTTGCCAAGCAGATCCAGGCCAATCCGGACATGAAGCTCAACAAGAGCGAAGGTTCGGCGGTTTTTTGGGTTGCGCTCAACACCAAGCTGAAGCCGCTCGACGATGTGCGTGTCCGCCAGGCGCTGAACTTTGCGACCGATCGCGACGGTCTCGTCAAGGCGATCATGCAGGGTTACGCGACACCGGCCAATTCGCCGCTTGCGCCGGTGACGCCGGGTTACGACAAGACGCTCGCTCCCTATACCTATGACGTGGACAAGGCCAAGAAGCTGCTTGCGGACGCCGGGTATCCGAACGGTTTCGAGATGTCGACCATCGTGCAGGAGCCTGACGCCCGCCTTGGCGAAGTGTTGCAGGCGATGTGGGCAAAGGTCGGCGTGAAGCTCGACGTCCGCCGCATGGAAAGCGGCGTCTGGGCGAAGGCTGCCTTCGCAGATCCTGCCGGCAAGCAGACAGACGGTACCGGTTCGGTCGTCGCCTCCTGGTCCTCCGGTGTCAACGGCGCCGATCTGCAGTTCCGCCCGCTTTATTATTCGGCAAGCGCCGCGCCTGCCGGCGCCAATCTTGGCTTCTTCAACGAGCCGAAGCTTGACGCCCTGCTCGACAAGGCGGCGTCGACGCTCGACGAAACCGCCCGCAACGCGCTCTATGTCGACGCCCAGAAGATCGTCAACGACGAGGCGGCGCATGTCCTGCTCTACACCACGCAGGATCTCTACGCGACCCGCGCCAACGTCAAGGGCGTGTGGGTCGTGCCGGGCGGCCAGATCGAGGTCAAGGATGCGACCAAGGACTGATGATGTCAGTGGTCGAGGCTGCGGAGCGCTGCATGTCGCAGTACATGCATAAAAGCGCTCCGCTGCTTTGAAGCGAGCATTCCATCCGCAGTCGCTTGGTGACATCAGAATGCGGGATGCTCTAGTCTCCGCCCGCATTGCTTCGGAAATGATCGTCTGATGAAAGCCTATATCGCCAGAAAGCTGTTTGCGCTGCCGCTGATCCTGATCGGTGTCTCGCTGCTGGTGTTTCTTGCCATCCGCGCGCTACCGGGCGATCCGGCTCGCCTGATGGCCGGGCCGGAAGCGACGCAGGCCGCCGTCGATGACATGCGCGCGCGTCTGGGGCTCGATCGCAGCCTGGTGGCGCAATATGTCGATTTCGCCTACGGCGCGATGCACGGCGATCTCGGCATGTCGATCAAATCGAAACTGCCTGTCGTCTCCGAGATCGGCGAACGCCTGCCCTATACGATCGCATTGGCGATGACCTCCTACCTACTTGCCATTCTTGTCGGCGTGCCGGCCGGCATGGCGGGAGCTATCTTCCGGCGGC
>JAGWJK010001296.1 GCA_028865845.1 Rhizobiaceae bacterium | reverse complement strand
ATCCCCTCGACGCAATGGGCATCATCGAAGGCCTTCTGGAATTCGTCGGCGGCCTGCTGATCACCTTGGGACTGCTGACGCGGCCGGTTGCCTTTCTACTGTCCGGTGAAATGGCTGTCGCCTATTTCACGGCGCATATGCCGAGAAACTTTTTCCCGGTGATGAATGGCGGTGATGCTGCGATCTCCTTCTGCCTCATCTTCCTGTTCATTTTCTTTGCCGGTCCCGGCCGCTTCGCCGTCGATAACCTGCGAAAGTAAAAACCCCGATTGCTGGGCCGAGATAAGATTTCGGCCCAGCGAATATTTTCGATGCTCGCGTGTTCACTCTGTCATCGAAGGAAGCGTCTTCGTCTTCACGACCTGGGTCGCTTTCTCAATTCAACGGAGAGTTCCATGCCGGCATTCGAGCGCCTTACGCAGTATCAGCCCTTCGCCCTTGCAGCCCTCAGGATCATGACCGCGCTGCTGTTCATCGAACACGGCACGCAGAAACTCTTCAACTTCCCGCCGGCACCCTACGAGATTTCCACTCTGTTCTTTGTGGCGGGCATGATCGAACTCGTCGGCGGCATCCTGATTCTGTTCGGCTTTTTCACGCGTCCCACAGCCTTTATTCTCAGCGGCGAGATGGCGATCGCCTACTTCATGGTGCATTTGCCGATCAACTTCTTTCCAGCCAACAACGAGGGCGACGGCGCAATCCTGTTCTGCTTCATCTTCCTGCTCCTGGTGTTTTCCGGGCCGGGCGCCTTTTCGCTGGACGAGCGGATGCGCTGATCGCTCTTAGGCGACCAGCTTCAGGCCCGCGATGCCGGCAACGATGAGGCCGATGCAGAAGAGACGCATGGGCGTTGCCGCATCGCCGAACAGCCAGATTCCGAGAAAGACAGTTCCGACAGTGCCTATGCCGGTCCAGACCGCATAGGCCGTTCCCATCGGCAAAGTCTTCACTGCGAGCCCGAGAAGCGCCACGCTGACGATCATCGAAAGAACAGTGAGGGTGGTTGGGATTGGACGGGTAAAACCATCCGTGTATTTGAGGCCGACAGCCCAGCCGACTTCGAAGAGACCCGCCAGCAACAACAGAGACCAAGCCATTTCAAGCTCCTTTTTCAAGAGCGAGGCCGTCCCCGCGACGATAGACCGGCAACAACACCGATCGCGACAGTCGTCTGCGCGCAAGACATATGCCTATATCGCCGCGGATTTTCAAGATCAGAACTCAAGCTGTTTGATCAGCCGAGCCGTTCGGCATGCCACTTCAGGTGATCGTCCATGAAGGTGGAGATGAAATAGTAGGAGTGGTCGTAACGCTCGTGCATGCGCAGCGTCAGGCCAATGCCGGTATCCTTGATCGCCTCTCCGAACAGCCAGGGGCGGAGGCCGTTTTCCAGAAAGCCGTCCGCCTTGCCCTGGTCGATCAGGAATTCCGGAAAGCGAGCGCCGTCCTCGACGAGAGCGCAGGCGTCGTATTTCCGCCAGGCCGACTTGTCGCTACCGAGATATTTTTCGAGGGCGGGTGCGGACCAGTCGGCCGTGGAGGGCTGACCGATCGGCGCGCCGGCGGAGCAGCTCTTGAAGCGCT
>JAGWJK010000172.1 GCA_028865845.1 Rhizobiaceae bacterium | reverse complement strand
CGTTTCGATCATATCAAAATCGAGGTCGACCATCTTGAATTTCTTGCGAAGCCGCTTGATGTGGCTGTCGATCGTGCGGTCGTCGACATAGACCTGCTCGTCATAGGCAGCATCCATCAGCGCGTCGCGGCTCTTCACCACACCCGGGCGTTGCGCCAGGGAATGCAGGATGAGGAACTCGGTTACGGTGAGCGTCACCGGCTCGCCCTTCCAGGTGCAGGTATGGCGTTCCTGGTCCATGACCAGCTGTCCGCGTTCCAGCGAGCGCGCAGCCTGTGTGACGCCGGGCTTCGGTGCGGCGCTGCTGCTTCCGCCGGTTGCGGCGGCTTCGCGGGCCGAGGCGCGGCGAAGCACGGCCTTGACACGCTCGACCAGCAGGCGCTGGGAAAACGGCTTGGTGATGAAGTCGTCAGCGCCCATCTTCAGGCCGAAGAGCTCGTCGATCTCTTCATCCTTCGAGGTCAGGAAAATCACCGGCAGATCGGACTTCTGCCGCAGGCGGCGCAGAAGCTCCATGCCGTCCATGCGGGGCATCTTGATGTCGAAGATCGCGAGCTGCGGCGGCCGGGCGAGCAGCCCGTCCAGCGCCGAGGCGCCATCCGTATAGGTCTCGACCTTATACCCTTCGGCTTCCAACGCGATGGAAACGGAAGTCAGGATATTGCGGTCGTCATCAACGAGCGCGATTGTCAACATGGTGTTCGTCTCCGTCATCAGTGCGCATCTCCCGGATATGGAATCCAGCCCAGGTTGGCTTGCCAGCTCGGTCGGCGGTAACCTGGGGCGCTTATGGGGATAAAGGTGGAACAAATTGTGGCAAAGATAAAGGGGAGGATTGCTGACCTTTTTCATCTTTAACCATAGGTTGTGTGACAGAACGTCTCAATATCGGGCATTCAAACGATTTAAAATTAGGTGATTTTATTTAAATCGATTAAATATATGATATCATTCAATATTTTCTCCTATATGCTCTTGTGCTTTTAAAAAACGGCCTCTACGCTTCTAACAGTTTTAACGGCTGCGGCCCTGTGGAGGAATGAAGCGATGGAGCAATTCGGCGTCCGTAATCCCGCAATCGAACTCGAATCGATCGGACTGGGGGCCGCCGCAAGCGTGCGCTATAACCTGTCCGAACCCCACCTATACGAGCAGGCGATTCGCCGGGGTGAAGCCGATCTGACGGCACATGGCGCGCTGAGGGCATTGACCGGACAGCACACCGGCCGCTCGCCCAAGGACAAATTCGTCGTCCGCAATGCCGTAACCGAAGACCAGATCTGGTGGGACAACAACAAGCCGATGTCGCCCGAGCATTTCGAGCTCTTGCACAAGGACATGCTGGCACATGTGCATGGCAGGGATCTCTTCGTGCAGGACCTTATCGGCGGTGCCGATCGCGATTATGCCCTGCCGACCCGCGTCATCACCGAATTCGCCTGGCACTCGCTGTTCATCCGCAACCTGCTCATCCGCCCGGAACGTCCGGCGCTGGAAAGCTTCGTGCCGAAGCTGACGATCATCGATCTTCCGAGCTTCCGTGCCGATCCGGAGCGCCATGGCTGCCGCACCGAAACCGTCATCGCCTGCGACCTCGTCACCGGGCTCATCCTCATCGGCGGCACCTCCTATGCCGGCGAGATGAAGAAATCGGTCTTCACCGTGCTCAATTACCTGCTGCCGGAAAAGGGTGTGATGCCGATGCACTGCTCGGCAAACGTCGGACCGGATGGCGACGCGGCGATCTTCTTCGGCCTTTCGGGGACCGGCAAGACGACGCTGTCGGCGGATCCCACCCGCACGCTGATCGGCGACGACGAGCACGGCTGGGGTGAAAACGGCATCTTCAATTTCGAAGGCGGCTGCTACGCCAAGACCATCCGTCTTTCGGCCGAGGCCGAGCCGGAAATATATGCGACGACCCGCCGCTTCGGCACGGTGCTTGAGAACGTCGTTCTCGACGGCCACGGCATGCCCGATCTCGACGACGGTTCGCTCACGGAAAACACCCGCAGCGCCTACCCGATGCATTTCATTCCGAACGCGTCGGAATCCGGCATGACCGGTCACCCCGAAACGATCATCATGCTGACGGCCGACGCCTTCGGCGTCATGCCGCCGATCGCGCGCCTGACGCCCGAACAGGCGATGTATCACTTCCTTTCCGGCTACACGGCCAAGGTTGCCGGCACGGAAAAAGGCGTGGTCGAACCGGAAGCGACGTTCTCGACCTGCTTCGGCGCCCCCTTCATGCCGCGTCATCCGGCCGAATACGGCAATCTGCTGAAACAGCTGATCGGCCGTCACGATGCCAAGTGCTGGCTCGTCAATACCGGCTGGACCGGCGGCGCCTACGGCACCGGCAGGCGCATGCCGATCAAGGCGACGCGGGCTCTGCTCGCGGCAGCCTTGAAGGGGGATCTCGACGATGTCGAATTCCGCCTCGATCCGAATTTCGGATTTGAAGTTCCGGTGGCTGTCGCCGGCGTAGAGACTGGCATCCTCGATCCGCGGTCGACTTGGGCAGACACGCATGCCTATGACACGCAGGCGGCAAAGCTGGTGCAGATGTTCGTTACGAACTTCGCCAAGTTCGAGGATCATGTCGACGGCAACGTCCGCGATGCCGCCCCCGGCCTGCGCGCCGCGGCGGAATAGGCAGCGCCGACTGGAGCAATGACTCACGTGAAACTAACCCGCCCTCGTGGTTCGAGACGGCCCTTTGGGCCTCCTCACCATGAGGGCTAGTCTTCACCGCAAATTCAGTAGGCCACTCCACGTTTGCTCGGGAGTTCATTCGAGGCTTCTTGTGAGAGCGCCGGTGGGATCAACCATTCCCTGGGCCATCTGAGCTCTATGGTTAGTTTCCCCGATGCCCCGTGGTCTCTCCCCCCTCATGGTGAGGTGCGGAGCCCTTAGGGCCTAGCCTCGAACCACGAGGGTGGCCCCAAAACTCGCCACATCAGTGTTTTCAACCGCGCGCCGATATGGGATAGACGGGCGCGGAGAAAACCATGGCCAGCGACGCGCTTTATATCAACGACCGGATCACCATTGCCGGCTGGGAACTGACGGAACAATTCGTTCTGGCAGGCGGTCCCGGCGGGCAGAACGTCAACAAGGTCGCGACGGCAGTCCAGCTATTCTTCAATATCCCTAATTCGCCGTCGCTGAACGACCGCGTCAAGGCCAACGCCGTCAGGCTCTCCGGCCGCCGCGTCTCGAAGGACGGCGTGCTGATGATCGAGGCGAGCCGTTTCCGCAGCCAGGACCGCAACCGCGAGGATGCGCGCGAGCGCCTGAAGGAGCTGATCCTGGAAGCCGCAGCACCTCCACCGCCGCCCCGCAAGAAGACCAAGCCGACCAAGGGCTCGGTTGAGCGGCGGCTGAAGGAGAAGTCCGGCCGCTCCGAGGTCAAGCGCATGCGCGGCAAACCCGGCGGCGATTAGGCGCGATTTCGGGCTGCTGCTTTTATCGAGTTTGGCTATCTCTGAGCCCGTTGGCGAGATTCGTTTTCGCGGCAGCCCCCTCACCCCAACCCTCTCCCCGAGGGAGAGGGGGTGGCCTCAATCGTCTTGGCAGCAGCCGGAGGACAAAAACCCCTTCTCCCCTCGGGGAGAAGGTGCCCGACAGGGCGGATGAGGGGGCTCCAAGGAATACGGCCCTACATACACCCCCAAGTAGAGCAACAAACGCCACATATCCAATTCTCACCGCGACACCGGAACACACCAATGCTTCTTCCCAACGGAATCCGTCATTTGCCCGGCTATCTCGACCGCCCCGCCCAGGAGGCGCTCGTCGGGGCGATCCGCGCCGTCGTGACTGAGGCGCCGCTGTTTACGCCTGTCATGCCCGGCACCGGCAAAGAAATGTCGGTGCGTATCACCAATTGCGGTCCGCTCGGCTGGGTGACGGACAAGCAGCGCGGCTACCGTTATCAAGGCGCCCATCCGCTCACCGGCAAACCATGGCCGGCAATGCCGTCGCAGCTCCTGGATCTATGGTCCGACATAGCCGGCTATGAAAAGTCGCCGGAAGCCTGCCTAGTGAATTTCTACGCAGACGACGCCCGTATGGGCCTGCATCAGGATCGGGACGAACAGGATTTCGCGGCACCCGTGGTGTCGATCTCGCTCGGCAATACCTGCCTGTTTCGCGTCGGCGGCCTCAGCCGCAACGATCGTACGCTGTCTTTCAAGCTGTCGAGCGGCGATATCGTCGTCCTCGGCGGGGAGGGGAGGCTGTGTTTTCACGGCGTCGACCGCATCTATCCGGCCACGTCCACGCTGCTCAAAAATGGCGGGCGGATCAATCTGACCTTGCGGCGGGTAAACTAGCCGGTCTCGTCAGAGCGTGAGCGTGCCGGCAATACAGGTGGTGACCGCGCCGCCGATCCAGGTCTCGTCACCGTCACGCTCCACATGCACGCGGCCCGCCCGGCCGAGAGCTGTTCCCTGGCTAGCGATGTAGCGTGAGGGCGCAATGCCGCTGTCGATCAGCCATTGCGCCAACCCGGCATTCAAGCTGCCGGTGACCGGGTCTTCGAAACCCGCAGCAGTGAAGGCGCGGACCTCGAATTGTGCATCCTCGCCGTCGATTTCAGCATTCCAGGGTCCGACGACACCGACGCGCAGTCCGGCAAGAACCGCAAAATCCGGTTCGATTGCCAATACCTCCTGCCTGGAGGCGAGCTGTACGGCCATCCAGCCCGGGCCGTTGTCCACCCAGTTTGCGGCAATGATCGCCTGCGCAGGCAATCGCAGGCCTTGAAGGACGCGTGCCATGATATCCGCGTCCACCGCGCCGGAACGACGCAAGGCCGGTGCCGCGAAGGAGAGTAGATGGTCGCGGCGGCGAATGCGGACCAAACCGATCTCGCATTGCTGAATGATCTCATCGCCTTTGGCGATGCCGCCGGCCGCAAGCCACGCATGGCACGTGCCGAGCGTCGGGTGGCCGGCGAAGGGAAGCTCTCTTTGCGGGGTGAAGATGCGGACGCGATAATCCGCGCGCGGATCTGTCGGCTGCAGCAGAAACGTCGTTTCGCTGAGATTGGTCCAGTTGGCAAAGGCCGCCATCTGCGCATCGGTCAGGGTGTCGGCACCGATGACCACGGCCAGCGGATTACCGCGTAGCGGCTCCGAGGCGAAGACATCGACCTGCTGAAAGGAAAAATCGCTCATAGTTTGCGCAGCGCGACCTGTTCGATCAGGTGATTCTTGCCCTTCTGCAGGATGAGATCGGCACGGGGACGGGTCGGAAGGATGTTCTGGCGCAGGTTCTTCAGGTTGATATTCTTCCAGAGCCCCTCGGCGGTGGCGACCGCCTCTTCTTCGGTGATGGAAGCATAGCGGTGGAAGAAGGAATTCGGATCGCGGAACGCCGTCTCGCGCAACTTCATGAAGCGGGCGACGTACCAATTGTGGATCAGGTGCTCGTCGGCGTCGATATAGATCGAGAAATCGAAGAAATCCGAGACCATCGGCACGATCTTGCCGTCTGCCGGCAGATGCCGCGATTGCAGCACGTTGATGCCCTCGAAGATCAGGATATCGGGCCGATCGACGGTCTTGTACTCGTTCGGCAGCACGTCGTAGACAAGGTGCGAGTAGCAAGGCGCTTTCACGTCGGGCTGTCCGGCCTTGATCGCCGACAGGAACCGCAGGAGGGCTGCGGTGTCATAGCTTTCCGGAAAGCCCTTGCGCTGCATCAGGTTGCGGCGCTGCAATTCGGCATTGGGAAACAGAAAGCCGTCCGTGGTGATCAGGTCCACCTTCGGGCTCGACGGCCAACGGCGCAGCAGTTCCTTCAGAATACGGGCGGTAGTGGATTTGCCGACGGCAACCGAGCCGGCAATGCCGATGACGAACGGCGTCTTCGCGACGTCGGAAAGGCTGAGGAAGCGATTGCGCTGCTCGAACAGGATTTGCGAGGATTCGACATGCGAGGACAGCAGGCGCGACAGCGACAGGTAGATGCGCCGGACTTCGTCCAGATCAATCGGGTCGCCCATCGAGCGCAGCCGCTTGACCTCGTCGGCGGTCAGCGTCAGCGGCGTATCGGCCCTGAATTTCGACCATTCTTCCGAGGAAAAGAAATAGTAGGGCGAGTAAGCGTTCGCCTGGAAGATATCGAGCGTGTCGGGCGCTGGCAGGGTTTTCGTCGCTATCGTCATCGCTTTCTACCGGCTGGCCTTCTCTTGAAGGCCGGATTGGGCTGTACGTCTTTCGAGTTCGCCCATGACATTCTGCAACGGAATCCCGGCGATCTTCAAGACGACCATAAGGTGGTAGAGCACATCGGCGGCCTCATAGGTCAGATTCTCGCGATCATTCGTCACCGCGGCCATCACGGCTTCGATGGCTTCCTCGCCGAGCTTCTTTGCCGCCTTCGGCTGCCCGGCGGCGAAGAGCTTCGCCGTCCAGGATTCCTCCGGTGAGGCCTTGGACCTGATGTCGACGATGTTTTCGAGGTCGGAAAGGGTAAATCCGCTCATCTGCCTGTGTCCTGGTCGAGCCGCATGGCGATGCCATGCTGTGACATATAGTGTTTCGCCTCGCCGACCGAATAGGTGCCGAAGTGGAAAATCGAGGCGGCGAGTACCGCCGTCGCGTGGCCTTCCTTGACGCCGGCAACGAGATCGTCGAGATCGCCGACGCCGCCCGAGGCGATAACCGGCACGCGCACGGCATCGGCAATCGCCCGCGTCAGTTCCAGGTCGTAGCCGACCTTGGTGCCGTCGCGATCCATCGAGGTGACGAGCAGCTCGCCGGCACCGCGCTCGACCATGCGGCGGGCAAAATCGACAGCATCGATGCCCGTCGCGTTTCGTCCGCCGTGCGTGTAGATTTCCCAGGCGCTCAGATTGTCGCCGCCCACTTCCTGCGTGCGACGCCGCTTGGCGTCGATCGAGACGACGATGCATTGGTTGCCGAACTTATCGGCCGCTTCGGCGACGAAATCCGGATTGCTCACCGCCGCCGAATTGATCGACACCTTGTCGGCGCCGCAAAGCAGCAGCTTGCGGATATCGGCGATGGTACGCACGCCGCCACCGACGGTCACCGGCATGAAGCATTGCTCGGCGGTGCGGGCTACGACATCGAAAATCGTTTCGCGGTTGTCTGAGGAAGCGGTGATGTCGAGAAAGCAAAGCTCGTCGGCGCCGGCGGCATCATAGGCCTTGGCGGCTTCGACCGGATCGCCGGCATCGACCAGATTGAGAAAGTTGACGCCCTTGACGACGCGGCCGTCTTTGACGTCGAGGCAGGGGATAACGCGGGCTTTCAGGGTCATTGCGCAATCTCCTTTGCCTTGGCGGCTTTGATCAGCTCCAGGGCTTCCTGCGGATCGATGCGGCCATCATAGAGCGCGCGGCCGGAAATGGCACCTTCCAGTTTTCGCGCGTCCGGTTCGAGCATGCGCTTGATATCTGCGAGCGACGCAAGGCCGCCCGACGCGATGACCGGGATCGAAACGGCATCGGCCAGTTCCAGGGTGGAAGCCCAGTTGATGCCGGTCAGGATGCCGTCGCGGTCGATGTCGGTATAGATGATCGCGGCAACGCCGGCGCCTTCGAATTTTTTTGCCAGCTCGACGATGCCGAGTTCGGAAGCCTCGGCCCAACCCTCGACCGCCACTTTGCCGCCCTTGGCGTCGATGCCGACGGCGACACGGCCGGGAAACTTGCGGCAGGCCTCGATCACCAGCGCCGGATCACGCACGGCGACGGTGCCGAGAATGACGCGGGTGA
>JAGWJK010000171.1 GCA_028865845.1 Rhizobiaceae bacterium | reverse complement strand
CGACATAGAGCCTCAGATTGTCGAAACCCATTTCGGTGCCGATCAGGCGCGAGCCGTTGTCGCCGTATCCGTCGAGGAAAACCACCTGTTCGGTGAAAAGTATCTTCGTGCCTGAAGTTTCGGGAGCGAAGATGACTGTCGCCAGCGACACCGAAATGCGCTTGTCGTCCAGCATCATATCGAAGGCATAGATGATGCGCTGGTTCGGCACTATGTCGATATAGCGGGCCTGATAGGCGTGAACGACGCCGTCGGTCGAGGCGACGCGATTGCTTTCGCTGCCGCCGGGGCGGAAATCGAGCTGGAATTCCAGGGCCTTCCAGTCTTCATGGCAACCGAACCAACGCTGCTTGTGTTCGGCAATGGCCCAGGCGTCGAAAACGCGCGACAAGGGCGCCTTGAAATGACGCTCTATGGTCAGCGTCTCGTGCTCGGTCGATCTCTCAGTCATTCGATATGGTCTC
Organism: Rhizobiaceae bacterium; assembly: GCA_028865845.1. Taxonomy (GTDB): domain Bacteria; phylum Pseudomonadota; class Alphaproteobacteria; order Rhizobiales; family Rhizobiaceae; genus Rhizobium. Next base: position 7,296 of record JAGWJK010000171.1, on the reverse strand, counting down.
CTCGGGATTTTCGGCAAGAAACTGATCGAGGCGGTCGAAGGATTTGTTCCATCCGGCCTTGCGCTCGGTAATCCAGCGTTCGACCGCTGCCAGCGCCTCCTTGCGCAAATGAAAGGTTCTGACACGGCCGGCCTTTTGCGAGAGCACCAGGCCGCTCGCCTCGAGCACCTGCAGATGTTTCATGACTGTCGGCAAAGCCATGTCCAGCGGCTGCGCCAACTCGGTTACCGAGGCGGGGCCATGGCCGAGGCGGTCGATCATCCCGCGCCGGCTCTGGTCGGACAAGGCCTGGAATATGCGGTCAAGCGCGGCAGGGCTCTCAAGCATGAGGCCGGTCCGGCCGGAACTGGACGGGCAGGCTGTCATGGCGGGGGTAGAGATGGAAATACGGCATCGCCTCGTCGAGGACGCGCGCGAAGGACGGGCGCGTCAGAAGCCGCTGGTAATATTGCTTCAGTCTCACATGTGCTTCCGCGAAGGGCACGAGGGTTTCGGCATAGAACAGGCCGGGTGCGGCGGCGCAATCGGCCATGCTGAAGGTGTCTCCAGCGATCCAGGACCTTCCGTCCAGCTGTTGTTCGGCCATATCGTAGGCAGTGCGCAAAAGGGCTTCCGCCTGGGCGACGGCCTGAGGGTCGCGCATTTCCGGCGGACGCATGGTATCGGCGACGATTTTCTGCATTGGTTCCTGGACATAGAGATCGAAGAAGCGATCCCATAGGCGGACGCGCAGAGCGTCGGTCGGATCAGCCGGCAGCAACGGTACAGGCCCGGGATAATGCCGATCGAGATATTCGATGATGATGCTGGTTTCCGGAACCGTGCTGTCGAGGTCTTCGTCCCGCAGCACCGGAAATTTGCCGAGCGGCCACAGCCGCGTCAGCGAAGCGCGCGACTCCTCGTTGCCGAGATCGATGATGCGGTTTTCGAACGGTGTGCCATTCTCGTAAAGAGCGACCAGAACCTTATGGCAGAAGGATGCGAGCGGGTGCTGATAGAGGACGAGGGGCATTGGTTGACCTTTCTTGCGATAACGGGCAGCTCAATACTTACCCATAAGGCTAAGTATCAACTTTTCGACATGTGCGCAATCAATACTTACCCATTCGGATAAGTATTTAGGTCCAGGTCAGGAATGGCCGTGCAGGCAGCTATCTCACGCGGTAAGGCGGGCGATGATCAGGTGTCCGGGGGTTGGCTGGCCCTCTTCCATGCGGACATTGATGTCGGTGATCTCGACCAGTTCGAAACCGGTCGCAGTAAGGCGTTCACGGACATAGGCTTCGGCGTGAGCGAAGCGCTGGTGCGGGCCGACCATATAGGGACGACCGGCAAGAGCGCCCTCGGCTAAGGTCTCGGACGAGAAAATGAACAGACCGCCCGGTGTCATGTTTTCGGCAGCCCCGAAGAACAGCGGCTCCAGCGCGCCGAGATAGGGTAGCACGTCCGTGGCGGTGACCAGGTCGAAGGGCTCTTCGTCATTGTCGTCAAGGAAGTCTTCCACTTCGGCGACGAACAGCGTCTCGTAGAGATCCTTTTCATGGGCGAGTTCGACCATGTTTTCGGAGATGTCGATGCCGGTGATGTCCTCGACCATGTCGCGCAGCGTGCCGCCCGTCAGTCCGGTGCCGCAACCGAGGTCGAGCATGCGCTTGAACGGGCCGAGGCCAAGTGCCTGCAGGCGCTGGCGCACGAGAACGGGAACGTGATAGCCGAGCTGTTCGACCAGAACGTCCTCGAAAACCTCGGCATGCTGATCGAACAGGGTCTCGACATAGGCATCCGGCGCTTTCGTCGGCGTCTCGCCGCGACCCATCGAAGCAATGCGCACGGCAGCGCCGCCATGGTCGTCGGGATCGATTGCCAGCACATCCTGATAGGCCTTGACGGCAGCATCGATGTCGCCGGCTTTTTCAAGGGCAAGCGCGCGGTTGTAGGCTTCCGCCAGCGCGTCTTCGTCGATCTTCTTCTTCGCCATGGGATATCGAGCCTTTCCGTTCGTTCGGGAGGCAGTAAAGCGCCTGAACGGCTTTTGCAATGGCAATGGCTTTATCAAAGGCGCAGAATGTCGGCCCCGGCGGGGCAAGCCATGGGCCGTATTGCCGGATATAACTGGGAGGAAAAAGCAATGGCAACGGAACTCAGCGCGCCTCATCTTATGGGGGAGGCGTCCGATGGCAGGCGGCCGATGATGCCATCTACACCAGGCGAAATCACCAATACGCTCAGCCACTACTATCGCGGAGAGCTCGGGCGAATGACGAGCTGGCGCGATCGCATCGACCGGACGTCGAACTGGGCAATCACGGTGGTTGCCGCGCTTTTATCCGTTTCGCTGTCGTCGCCGAGCTCGCATCACGGTGTTCTGCTGTTCGGGATGATGGTGATCACACTGCTCCTCATGATCGAGGCGCGGCGCTATCGTTTCTTCGATGTCTATCGCGCGCGGGTGCGGCAGATGGAGCGCAGCTATTTCGCGCAGATCCTGGCGCCGGAAGCCGATCTCAATCCGGATTGGGCGCAATCGATTGCCAAGAGCCTCAGGGCGCCGCGTTTCCTGTTGAGCTATTTCGAGGCGATGCAGCGGCGGTTGCGGCGCAATTACTGCTGGATGTACGCGATCCTTTTGCTGGCGTGGATCCTCAAGATATCGACGCCGAAATTGCAGGCGGAAGGGGCGCCGCAGGAACTCGCCCGATCGTGGACCTATGTCGTCGATAACGCTTCTCTGGGGCCGATCCCGGGCTGGCCGGTGATCGCGATCGTCGTCTTGTTTTACCTCGTCGTTCTCTACGGCACGTTACGGCGCGGAGATGACGACAGCGATTTCAGCCATGGCGAAGCACATGTCTGACAGGCTTCAATGCAGAATGAACTCGCCCTTCAGTGCCCGCCATTCTGTTGCTGAAATCAGCTTGCGGTGGACGTAGCGCACGGAATGCAGCGGCCCATCGAGTTTCTCCTGCCAGAATTTCAGGAAGCCGCGCATTTCGGGGAAGTTCGGGGCAAGATCGTAATCCTGCCAGATATAAGTCTGCAGCAGGCTCGGATGATCGGGCAGGCGATAGAGAATTTGCGCCGTGGTCAACCCATAGCCCTGCAACTGCTTCTGCATGTCTTTGTGCATGAGGTCTCTCTTTCTGTTCCCACTTTTCTTCGTGACTCGAAGGCCACGTGAGAATGGAAACATTCTATGGTAAACCCATGCTTTACAAAACTGTCATGTAGGAAATTTATTCACGAAAATCAATGTGATAGCAGCCTGATGAGGTGAGTGCTGCCAGAGTGGGCGCCGTCCTCAGACGGCGCCTTGCCAAAGTCATCAGCGCTTCAGATGGCGCGTCAGATAGGCTTCCATCTTCGCCCAGCCGTTACGCATCAGCTCGACGATGGAAAGATAGAAAATCGCCGCCCAGAGATAGGTCTGGTAGTCGTAGGTCTGCGAGAAGGCATAACGCGTCTCGCCCATGAGATCGTAGACGGTGATGATGGAGACGATCGCCGAGCTCTTGATCAGGAGGATAATCTCATTGCCGTAGGGCCGGAGCGCCACGATCAGTGCCTGCGGCATGATGATCTTGTAGAAGGCGACGGTCTTGTGGATGCCGAGCGATGCTGCCGCTTCGCCCTGGCCGCGCGGCACGCTCTGGATGGCGCCGCGAACGATTTCCGCCTGATAGGCGGCGGTATTCAACGTCATGGCAAACAGGCCGCAATTGAACGGGTCGCGGAAAAACCACCAGACGCCGATGCTTTCAAGGAAAGGGCGGGCCTGCGGAAAGCCGTAGTAGACCATGAATATCTGAGCGAGCAGCGGCGTGCCGCGGAAAAGATAGACATAGCAATAGGCGAGCCCGTTGAGAGAACGCGCCAGCCATTTGGGGAGCGCCGTTTTTGCCATTCTCGCAAAAGCCAGCGGAAGCGAGAGGATGGCGCCGAGGATAAAGGACAGGACAACCAGTTGCACCGTTATCCCGAGGCCATGCAGAAAGCGCGGGCCGAATTTGAAGAACTTCTCGTTGTCCCAGTTGGTGATCATCATCGCGATCAGCGCGATGCCGAGCAGCGCCCACAGGGCCAGGAAGAAATAACCGGCAACGCGCGCCTTCGAAAGGCGCTTCATGGTCTGTGGCGGCGCCGGCTGAGCCGGGATCAGGACTTCGGCGTAACTCATCGGCGGACCTCCGCACGTTTGGCCCAACGGTCGAGGAAGGACAGGCCTGCCGAAGAAATCACGGCAAGCACGAGATAGAGGAGGCAGGCGACGGCATAGAAGAGGAATGGTTCCTTAGTAGACCGCACGGCGAGACCTGTTTGGCGGATGATATCGGCCAAGCCGATGATCGAGACGTAGGATGTGTCTTTCAGCAGGTTCATCCAGAGATTTCCGAGGCTTGGCAGCGCGATGCGCACCAGCTGGGGGATGATGATCAGCCGCATGGTGCGCACGCGATGGAAGCCGAGCGCGTCGCCGGCTTCATACTGGCCCTTGGGAATGGCCCTGAAGGCAGACAGCAGCACTTCCGAACAGTATGCGGAGAAGACGATCGACAGCGCGATCATGCCGGCGAGGAAGGCGTTGATCTCGATCTTGCCGGTATAGCCGACATAGGCAAGCGCGGTCTGAAGCAGAATCTGAATGCCATAATAGATGATAAACAACGTCAGCAGTTCGGGCAGGCCGCGAAAGATCGTGGTGAACACGCCGGCCGCAAGCCGCAGCGGCTTTTCCTCGGATTGCTGCGCAAGCGCCACCAGAAAGCCGATGACCACGCCGAGAGGCAATGTCAGTACGGCAACGGTGATCGTGACTTTCAGGCCGCCGGCGATCTCGTCGCCCCAGCCGGTGTCGCCGCAGGCAAGAACGGTATTCTGGCCGAACACGGTAAAAAGGCCGGCCGGCCCGCACAGCGGATCGAAGATATTATTCAACCAGGCCCACAGCGAGCCCAATGCGGAAAACAATCCGCCCATACTATATTTCCCCTCACGGCTTTTGCCGCTTTTCTCTTATATGCGTCCGTTGTCAAACAAAAACGGCGGAAGAGCAAGCTTCCGCCGTCGTCTTTTCCCAAGGAATCGACGGGCGATCAATCGCCGTAAACGTCGAAATCGAAGTACTTGTCCTGGATCTTCTTGTAGGTGCCGTCGGCGCGGATGGCGGCGATGGCTGCGTTGAACTTGTCCTTCAGCGCGGTGTCGCCCTTGCGCAGGCCAATGCCGGCGCCGACGCCGTTGATTTCCGGATCGATCTTCAGTGTGCCGAGCATCTTGCAGCAGTTGCCGGCATCGGACTTGACCCATTCGGAGAGGACAACGACGTCGTCGATGACGGCATCGATACGGCCGTTGGCGAGGTCGAGCTTGTATTCATCCGGCGACGGATAGAGCTTCAGCTCGGCGTCCTTCAGGTGCGTGCTGGCATAGTTTGCGTGCGTGGTCGAGGACTGTGCGCCGATGGTCTTGCCCTTCAGGGCTTCATCGGTGGTGTCGCTGATCGTCGAATCCTTCGGAACCGCAATAGCCGGCGGGGTGTTATAATACTTATTGGTGAAGTCGATGGTCTTCTGGCGCTCCGGCGTGATCGACATGGACGACACGATTGCATCGAACTTCTTTGCCTGAAGGGCCGGGATGATGCCGTCGAAATCCTGGTTCACGAAGGAGCACTTGACCTTCATCTGATCGCAAAGCGCATTGGCGATATCGATATCGAAGCCGACGAATTTGCCGGCGGCGTCGAGAGATTCGAAAGGCGGATAGGTAGCGTCGGTGCCGATGACGATCGTATCGCCGTCAGCAAGCGCGGCGCCTGCGAAAAGCGACATTGCAGCGAGAGATGCAGCTGCAAGGAGACGAGTGGAGATGCGCATTTTGATCCTCTCTGTTGGCGACCGGCTGCTCTTTTTATAGTTGGCGGCCGGCCTGTAGCGAGCGGGCGAGTAGCCAGCCTCGGCGCGATATTCGTACTTTTTTTTCGCAAATTGCAACTGGAATCACGAAAGAGACACGGTTCACGCACAGTCCCCAAAGCGCTTGCAACCAGAAGCGAAGCTGAACGGTAACCGTCCGCCCTGTTCATGGGCAGTTAATTCAGCCTCGCCTAATCCTTTTGGGGCATAGGATCGGCTGCCGCGATTCTGCCCTGGGGGCACCGAAAATCGGCCAGGATCGTGGGGCATCAGCCCCCGGGCTGAAATCCGCGACCTACGGGTAGGGACAATAAAGAGGAGACCCTGAATGGGTATGAGATCCAGATTATTTGCCAGTGCTGCGTTTCCGCTACTTTCACTTTCGTTGGCGTTTGAGCCGGCAATGGCCGCTGTTCTGCATGGTGTGCCGGCAGGTGCCGCGCAAAACGGAATCGCTGTTTCGGCTGCTGAGAGCAGCGATAGTTTCGAGGTGGCACAGGCGCAGCAGGCTCCAGACGCTCAGTCCGAAGAAGAGCTGAAAAAGCACAAAAAGCCAGGCGAGCAGGAAGGTCAGAAGCCTGAGGGACAAAAGCCGGAAGGCCAAAGACCCGAAGGACAGAAACACGAGGCTGCTCCGGCCCAGCAGGGTGGCGCCGAGCCTCAGCACAAGCCGGCCGCACAGCAGAATGCTGAGCCGGCTCAGCAGCAAAAACCCGCTAAACAGCCCGAAGCCCAACAGCCGGCCGCCGTGCCGCACAAGCAGCAGACCGAACAGCAGCAGGCGCAGCCGGAAGCAACGCCGCAGCCGAAGGCGCAGCACGCCGCTCCGCAGACGGAACAGCAGGTGCAGCCGAAGCACCAGCCGAATGCCGAGCAGCCGCAGGCAAAGCCTGCCCAACAACAGGCAGCTCCGCAAACCCAGCAGGCTCAACCCGAGCCGAAGAAGCAGCCGCAGGCGCAGCCCGAGGCAACGCAGCCGAAGGCCGTGCAACAGCAGACGGCGCCCGCAACTCAGCAACAGGGCCAGCCGGACGCGAAGAAACATCAGAACGGACAACAGGGTCAGGCAACCGAACCCGCGCAGAAGCCTGCCGAACAGCAGGCCGCGCCGGCACAGAAGCCAGCGGGCCAGCAGGCTGAACCCGGACAGAAGCCCGCAGGACAGCAGGCTCCGGCCACCCAGCAGCAGGCTCCGGCAACCCAGCAGCCGCAGGGCCAGCAGGCCCAACCTGGCACGCAAACTCAGCCGGGAACACAGGCTCAGCCGGGGAACCAGGCGACACCCGGCAAGCACGGTCAGAATCCGAACGGCGACAAGACCCACGGAAAGCCGGGCCAGACCCAGCAGCAGGAGGGCCAGCAGCCGGCTGCTACTCAACAACAG
>JAGWJK010001295.1 GCA_028865845.1 Rhizobiaceae bacterium | reverse complement strand
CGCAGCAGCGTATTGCCGGCAATGGCGCCGAACAGTCCGGTGATGACGACGAAGACCGCCGTCAGATTGGGCACGCCGCCGATATCGCCGGAGACGACCATCGCGAAAGGCGTGCTGATGGAGCGCGGCATCAGGCTGAGGCACAGGCTTTCGTCGAGACCGAGGAGCGTTGCAAGTCCCCAGGCGGACACCATCGCCGTGGTGCTGCCGACGGAAACGCCGAGAACAAGGATAGGCCAGTAGCGCTTGATCAAGGCGCGCTGCTCATAGATCGGCACCGCAAAAGCGACGGTGGCGGGTCCGAGCAGCGCAAGCAGCCAATGACTGTCCTGCATGTAATCCTGGTAGCTTGCATGCAGCGCGATGGCGATCATAATCAACACGGCAGGTGCTGCGAACAAAGGCGACAGCCAGATGACCGGCCAGCGGCGATAAAGCACTTTCGAAATATAATAGAGGGCGATCGTCGCTGCCGGCCAGAACAGGCTCAGGACCAGCGTTTCATGGGGCGGCATGGTGGGCGTCCTCCCGCTTCATCATCAGCCGGTAGCCGATATCGATCGCCAGTGCCGTCACACTCATGACGATGATGGTGCCGACCAGGATGACCGCCATGATCTTCAATCCGACGAGACCGATGAATTCGTGGTGGTCGAGAACCGCGAGCACCGCCGGCACGAAGAACAAAAGCATCTCGGCCAGAAACCATTCGGCGCCGCGCCTGATGTTGACGATGCTGAATCGGCCGCTTGCAAACAGTCCGAGAACGAGCAGCATGCCGGCGATCGCGCCGGGAATGGGAAGGTGGGCGAAATGGACGATGGCCTCGCCCAGCTGCCAAAAGCCCAGAAGGGCGGCAATCTGGATCAGGCGGCTCAGCCGCGGATGCTCTTGCAGGTCGATGCGCATGGCGAAAACTCAAGGGGAGGATGGCTGAACCAAAGATAAGGCTTCATCCACAATGAACAAAATGAATTGATTTCATCAAATCCAGTCCTGTATGGAATAGACATGGAACTTCGGACATTGCGTGCCTTTGTAGAGGTCGTGCGCCAGGGCGGTTTTTCGGAAGCCGCCAAGGTGGTGTTCACGACGCAATCGGCCGTCAGCAAGGCAGTTCGCCAGCTGGAGGACGAACTCGGCCTGCCGCTGTTGAACCGCATCGGCCATCGCACGACGCTGACGGATGCCGGCGAGCTGGTTTACCGCCGCGCGCTGACGATCCTCGCTGGGCGTGACGATCTCATTGCCGAACTCGCCGAGCTGCGCGGCCTTGCGCATGGCACGCTCCGGCTTGGCCTGCCGCCGATCGGCAATGATGCGCTCTTCGCGCCGCTCTTTGCCGTGTTTCGCGGCCGCTATCCCGGCATCGACATCAAGCTCGCGGAACAGGGCGCCAAGCGACTGGAGGAGATGGTGCTTGCAGGCGAGGTCGATCTCGGAGCCTCGCTGTTGCCGGTTGCCGAGGAATTCGAATGGCAGAGCGTGCGTCATGAGCCGATGCATGTGCTGCTGCCGAAGGGACATCCTCTCGAAGGCAGCGATAGCGTGCCGATCGCCGCGCTGGCGAACTATCTTTTCATCCTGTTC
>JAGWJK010001294.1 GCA_028865845.1 Rhizobiaceae bacterium | reverse complement strand
TCATTCTTCGGAGACCAAAGACTATGTCCAACGCTACAATTTATTCACCCGGTACCGTTGCTGAGCCTATTCCGCTCGGCCAGATCGTCCCTTGGGCGATTTTCGCCGGACTGCTTCTGCTTTTGGCGATCTATTTCGTCGGCGCGGAGGAGGGAGCCACTTCGCTGATATCGGGCATGTATGTGCACGAATTCGTTCATGACGGCCGCCACCTCCTTGGCTTTCCCTGCCACTAAAGGATCATGCACATGGTTGGAAATCTTTTGCTCCGCGGCATGATCGTGGGTGTTTTGGCAGGTCTATTGGTATTCGCTTTTGCACGCACGTTCGGCGAACCGCTCGTCGACAGCGCCATTGCTTTCGAAGACCAGATGAACCAGGCAAAGGGCGAGACGCCCGAGCCGGAAATCGTCAGCCGTGAGACCCAGGCGGGACTCGGCCTGCTGACGGGCATTCTTGTCTATAGCGCGGCGATCGGCGGCCTGTTCGCCCTCGTGTTTGCCTATGTCCACGGTCGCGTCAGCTCGTTTGGACCGCGCGCTACTGCGGCACTGATCGCACTTTCGGCCTTCATCGTCATAGCGCTGGTGCCTGATATCAAATATCCGGCAAACCCGCCCTCCGTCGGCAATCCGGACACGATCGGATTTAGAACCGAGTTGTTCTTCATCATGATCGTCGTTTCGATCGCGGCCTTCTGCGCAGCGATCTCGCTTGCCCGCGCCCTCCGGGCCCGTTATGGCGCCTGGAACGCCACGATCATCGCGGGCCTTGCCTTCATCGTCGTCGTCGCGCTCGCACAATATCTGTTGCCGCCGATCAACGAGGTTCCCGAGAACTTCTCCGCCGTCACGCTCTGGCGGTTCCGCGCGACATCGCTCGGAATGCACGCGATCTTGTGGGCAGTCCTCGGGCTCGGTTTCGGAGCCTGGGTGGAGAGACTGTTGCCAGGCGCGCGCAGCTACGGCCGCAACGCAGGATCGCTCTCGCGCTGACCGATTTCATACCCCGGGATGATTCTTCCCGGGGTGTTTTCTATCATCGCGCCGCGCATGCCGCCGGCAGAGCGAAACCGTGCTCTACTGTTTCGCATCTCGCTTCCTTCGCATCACGAACGCATGCGGCGCCTCCACAGGCTTGTTTGCCGACTCCAAGTTTTTGATTTGGCGCCATCGTTCCGGTTATTAACGGAAAGAAATTTCCTGTTTTCGGCATGAGGAAGGATGCCCGTTTCTTTTAATCCACTATCTTTATGGACAATCTCATCTTTGTGGGTTCGCCCTGCGGATATGGATCAACGAGATGGAGGATCGCATGGCATTCAAGTTCATCCAACGCTTCAAGGAAGTGTTACGCCACTCCACACTTCGCTCGATCGAAGGCTCGGTCGAGCGCGGCAAATTTCAGGACAGGGCAGGGTTTGACGATGATCGCCAGCAATTGTCGCTGCGCGAATATGAGCTCTATTACTGGAGCTCCGTTCCGGCGCCCTGGTATTGAGGGAGACCGCGATGGCACTCGTATTTGACACCAGACAGCCGATTGCGAGCCGGTCCTTCGGCGACATTCGCTCTCTCGCTATTCACGGCAT
>JAGWJK010001293.1 GCA_028865845.1 Rhizobiaceae bacterium | reverse complement strand
ATATTCCGAACGTCTCGGAAGAAGCGCTGAAGAACCTGGACGAAGCCGGCATCGTTTACATTGGCGCTGAAGTTCAGCCGGGCGACATCCTCGTCGGCAAGATCACGCCGAAGGGCGAAAGCCCGATGACGCCGGAAGAAAAGCTTCTGCGCGCCATCTTCGGTGAAAAGGCGTCCGACGTTCGCGACACCTCCATGCGCATGCCGCCCGGCACCTACGGTACGGTCGTCGAAGTTCGCGTCTTCAATCGCCACGGCGTTGAGAAGGACGAACGCGCCATGGCAATCGAGCGCGAAGAGATCGAACGTCTCGCCAAGGACCGCGACGACGAACAGGCGATCCTCGACCGTAACGTCTACGGCCGTCTGATCGAGATGCTCCGCGGCCAGGTCGCACTTGCCGGCCCGAAGAGCTTCAAGAAGGGCACGGAACTGTCCAACGCCGTCGTCTCCGAATATCCCCGCTCGCAGTGGTGGATGTTCGCCGTCGAGGACGAGAAGGTCCAGGGCGAGCTCGAAGCTCTGCGCGGCCAGTACGACGAATCCAAGTCGCGCCTGGAACAGCGCTTCATGGACAAGGTCGAAAAGGTCCAGCGCGGTGATGAAATGCCTCCGGGCGTCATGAAGATGGTCAAGGTCTTCGTCGCTGTGAAGCGCAAGATCCAGCCGGGCGACAAGATGGCCGGCCGTCATGGCAACAAGGGTGTCGTATCGCGCATCGTGCCGGTCGAAGACATGCCGTTCCTGGAAGACGGCACGCATGTCGACATCGTGCTCAACCCGCTCGGTGTGCCTTCGCGCATGAACGTCGGTCAGATTCTCGAAACGCACCTGGGCTGGGCTTGCGCCGGCATGGGTCGTCAGATCGGCGAACTCATCGAAGCTTACAAGGCAAGCGGCAATATCGAGCCGCTGCGCAAGACGATCGATCTGGTCGTCGGCGATGGCCCGAGAAGCGACGAAGTTCGCGAGTATGACAATGACTCGGTACTGCGTCTCGCGGATCAGTGGAAGCGTGGCGTGTCCATCGCGACCCCGGTCTTCGACGGCGCCGGCGAAGTCGACGTCAACGAGATGCTAGCGATGGCGGGCCTGAAGCAGACCGGTCAGTCGACACTGTATGACGGTCGTACCGGCGAGCAGTTCGACCGCCAGGTTACGGTTGGCTACATCTACATGCTGAAGCTCAACCACCTTGTCGACGACAAGATCCACGCCCGTTCGATCGGTCCTTACTCGCTCGTTACCCAGCAGCCGCTGGGCGGCAAGGCGCAGTTCGGCGGTCAGCGTTTCGGCGAAATGGAAGTCTGGGCGCTCGAAGCTTACGGCGCAGCCTACACGCTGCAGGAAATGCTCACGGTCAAGTCGGACGACGTGGCCGGCCGTACCAAGGTCTACGAAGCGATCGTCCGCGGCGACGATACCTTCGAGGCGGGCATTCCGGAAAGCTTCAACGTTCTCGTCAAGGAAATGCGCTCGCTGGGTCTCAGCGTCGAGCTGGAAAACTCCAAGGTCGAAGACCTGCAGGGAGCAACCCAGCTTCCGGACGCGGCCGAGTAATATTCGATAGGGTGCGCGCTGCACGGCGGCGC
>JAGWJK010001292.1 GCA_028865845.1 Rhizobiaceae bacterium | reverse complement strand
ATCTCCGCCGGCACGATCGTCGTCGCCGTGCCACCCGTCATCATGTTCTTCCTGATGCAGCGGCACTTTATCGCCGGGCTGACCATGGGGGCCGTCAAAGGATGATGATCCCAGACCGAGCCGTCCCCGCCTCCCGCTGCCAATCCCTTTTGCGAGCCTAGAAGCATGACCAGTCTCGAACTTCGACATGTCAACAAGAACTACGGTGCCTATCACGCACTGCGCGGCATCGATCTCAGCGTCGAGCAAGGCGAATTCATCGTGATGGTCGGGCCATCGGGCTGCGGCAAGTCGACCTTGCTGAAATCGATCGCCGGTCTCGAAACCATTTCCTCCGGACAGATCCTCATCAACAATCGCGATGTCAGCACAGCCGAGCCGGGCGATCGCGGCATCGCCATGGTTTTCCAATCCTATGCGCTTTATCCGCACATGACGGTTGCCGAGAACATGGGCTTCGGCTTGCGCATGGCAAAGCGGCCGAAGGCGGAGATCGATGCGGCGGTGGCGCGAGCCGCGAAGATCCTCAGGATCACCGATCAGCTCGAGAAGCGGCCGAAGCAGCTGTCCGGCGGTCAACGTCAGCGCGTCGCGATCGGCCGGGCAATCACCCGTTCGCCTGACGTCTTCCTCTTCGACGAGCCGCTATCGAACCTCGATGCGGCGCTGCGCACGCAGATGCGCGTCGAACTCAGCAGCCTGCATGCCGAGCTCGGCGCCACCATGGTCTACGTGACCCACGACCAGATCGAAGCGATGACGATGGCAAGCCGCATCGTGGTGCTCAATCGCGGCATTATCGAGCAGGTGGGATCGCCGCTGGAACTCTATCGCAATCCGGACAATCTCTTCGCCGCCGGCTTTCTCGGCGCACCGCGGATGAATTTCTTTCCGGTCGTGGCGGACGACGTCTCCGGAAATAAGGTGGCTGTCTCGGCACCGGGTCTCGCACCTGTCATCGTGGAACTGGCAAGTGGAGCAACGGTGGAGAAGGGAGCGACGCTTACCCTCGGCATCCGTCCGGAAAGCATCCACGTTGCTGAGGACGCATCGACAGATGCGGCGATTACCGGCCGTGTCCGTCTCGTCGAACATCTCGGACGCGAGACTATTCTTTACGTCGATGCCGGCCCGCTGCAATGCGTCAGCTCCGAAAGCGGCACCGGCAATATCACCGTACAGGTCGGCCACGTCGCCGGCATCGCCGCCGATGCGTCGATCAATCTTCGTGTCGACCCGCGCGAAGTCTACCTGTCTTCCCAAGGCGAAGAGCGGACGATCACCGCCCGCAAGCCAATCCTCGATAAATGACCGTCCTTCAGGAGCCTGATATCGTGTCAGTCAACAGCAATACCGCAGATCTTTCCGCATGGCGCACCATCAAGACCGACCGTTTCCTGGTCGGCGCGCCGCACTATCCCGAGCATGTCGATGAAAGCTATTGGGAACGTGATGCCAAGCGCATGGCGGAGGCGGGCTTCAACGTCGTGCGCCTCGGCGAATTCGCCTGGCACATCTTCGAGCCCAGGCTCGGTACCTACGATTTCGACCTTTTCGACCGGGCAATCGCCGTACTTGCCCGCCACGGCATCGA
>JAGWJK010000170.1 GCA_028865845.1 Rhizobiaceae bacterium | reverse complement strand
AGGCGATACCGACGCTGACCGTGACGATGCCGACATCATCCGGGCGCTCTTCGTGATGAATCGCCAGTTCCTCGACTTCGCTGCGGATTCTCTCGGCGATATCCGTTGCCTCTTCCTGCGTCTTGTGCGGGATGACGACAATGAATTCCTCGCCGCCATAGCGACCGATGATGCCGCCATGGCGTTCGACGAGCTTACGAAGGGTGAGCGCGACCACGGTCAAACACTGGTCACCTTCCTGGTGGCCGTAGTGGTCGTTGAACCGCTTGAAGAAGTCGATATCGATGAGAATGATCGAGAAGTTCTGGCCTTCGTTCCGCCAGGCTTCCCAGAATTCGTCAAGTCTGCGGTCGATCGCGCGGCGGTTTTCGATGCCGGTCAGATAGTCGGTGTTCGACAGGCGCAGGAGCGCCTTGCCCCGTTCGGAGGCAGCATGGTGCTGACGACGCGCCTCAAGGGCGTTCATAAAGACGTTGTAGCGCTCGATGTTCAGCCGCCAGTTCACAAAGGATGTGAAGACGAAGCACGAAAGATAGAAGGTGCCGAAGGCGAGCTGATAGGCGTGCGTCGACGGAAAGAAACCGAACAAAGCCACGAAAAAGACGCACAATACCGTTCCGGATGTAATTACCGACAAACGAAACGAGAAGTTGAAGAACAGATTGGCACCCATCATGAAGATTGCGCCGAAGATCATGTAGTACGACATGCTGCTGGTTTCATGCGTCGTGATCGCCGGGCAAAGCCAGCCGACATATCCCATCACCAGCGCCAGGGCGCAGGTGATATCAAGCCAGACGGTCCTGGCCTTCCACATCAGCAGAAGTTCGATGGCAAGCAGCGTTACGGCGCCGACGACGAAGCGCGACGCAATCGTCAGCGGAGCTACGTCAGGGATCAGCCAGCGGTCTGGGACGGAAAAAGCAACGTAAACAGCGACAGCCATCCAGAGGCCATGCCGCGCAGCGCGCGACCGCATCGGAGCATTTTCGGCTTCATAGAGGGCGCGCACCTCCGTTTCCGGAAGTGTATTCGGGGCATTCGTAGCTACTTCGTCATGAAGTGCCATACTCATAAACGACTTCCAATTGCGATTTGGTCTTGACGAACTCGATCATCGAACATGCTGCGACGCCCCCAAGAAATCACCTAGCGGCAGACTCAGGCCCACCGTATCTCATTGTTTCTTCTCGCCTCGCCTCATAAGACTCCCATAGATATCACTAAAGTACTCTCTTCGCGTGCAGAATCCAGTCGCATCCACCAAGATAGTTCATTATGATTAACCCCGAGTCAACGAGGGTTCATTATGGCACAAGGGTTTGCGTTCGACGGCCAAAGTCTTATTACTCCAGGCCAAATTATCCGACCAAACGATCATCAAAACCTTCCTTCCTCCGATCAACTGATACTCGCCAAGGCAGAACTGGCCATCGCGCTGGATCTCTGCCTTCAGCAATTCCAATCCGGCGTCGACCCGCATGCGATCATTAGGCGGGTGACGGAAACGCTGCATCAATTGCGTCGCCGCTTTCACGCGCGCATTTGGGACGAGATCGTGCCTTTGGTGCAGGCGCATCCGGTCACCGACTTCGTCTTTCAGGACCCTTTCACGAAATGGTCCTTCGACAAGCCGCGCGGCTATTCCGGCGATGCTCATCTGCTCGATTTCATCTACGGCCATTCCGAGGTGGAAGGGGAGATTGCGGCGGCGACAGAGCTGGGCAGGAAGATTTATGACTATACGAAAGATGCGTCGTCATCAGTTGCGGTAAGGGAACGTCGGGACCTGCTGGCGCGCCGCGTCGACGACATCGCTTCGAAACACGACGACCAGATCGAAGTGCTCGCCGTCGCTTCGGGCCATCTTCGCGAGGCTTCGCTGTCGATCGCGCTCAGAGAAGGCAGGATCAAGCGCTGGGTCGCGCTCGACCAGGATCCGCTCAGCGTCGGCACCGTCACCCGTGATTTCGCGGGAACGCCGGTCGAGGCCATCAACGGCTCGGTCAAGACGTTGATCTCCGGAAGGCACAAGCTCGGGACGCTGGATTTCGTGTATGCAGCCGGTCTCTACGACTACCTCGCCGATGGCGTCGCCGTGAAATTGACGAAGAGATGCCTGCAGATGGTCAAGCCCGGCGGCTCCTTCCTCTTCGCGAACTTCTCGCAGGCGACGCGGGTGGACGGCTACATGGAAACCTTCATGAATTGGCCTCTGCTGCTGCGCACCGAGGACGACATGCAGTCCATCGCCGAGAATGCCACCGGCACGGACGATGTCAGCATTTCCGTTTGGTCCGGCGAAAATCTCGACGTGATCTATTGCGAAATCAAGAAGCTCTAAGAGCTGCGATAGGCTTTCAGCGATCTCCCTGCGACATCCCCGATACCACCATCCAAAAGGCCGAATGCGAGACAATACGTTCTCTCATTCGGCCCTTATTTCAATGATGGAGAATGCTCGTGGGCGCGCTCAAAGGCCTATGGCATTCCTAAGCAGACCAACAGCCGCGCTGGTGTTACGAGGCCTGCGGCCCCGTAACAGGAAGCGGATCACACCGCCATGTAGGACGAGACCACTGACGAGACCTCCGCCGTCTCGGCCTTATTCAACGCATCGACCTGCTCCGAGGTCATGACGCTGATCTGGCCCGGCGTGAAAGCTTCGGCCTGCGCTGTCGTCAGGGCGGACAGAACCTTAGTGCTCAATCCCGAAATGGCGCTCGAATTCAACGCGATGATCTGCTCCGTGGAAAATGCGTTGAGGTCGTCGGTCGTCAGCGCCGCGGCTTGCATCGCGGTGAACGCGCCGACCTGCGCCGTTGACAGCACGCCGAGTTGCGCAGCGCTCATTGCCAGCACTTCGCTGTAGCTGAGCGACGCCACCTGGTCGGTGGTCAGGGCAGCGATGTCGTCGGAGGAGAGTGCTGCGACCACGTCCGTCGACAGCCCCCTGATCGCCGTCGAGCTGATCGCGGCGACTTCCGCCGTCGAGAAGGTCTGCAGATCTTCCGTCGTCAAGCCTGCAAGACCTGCCGAACTCAGAGCCGAGATCTGAGCGATCGACAATGCCTCGATCTGCTCTACGCTCAGAGCCCTGATCTGGCTGCTGCTGAGGCCCGAGATGCTGGCCGTACCCAGAGCCGCGACCTCTGCGGTGGAAAGAGCCGCGATGAAGTCCGTGGAAAGGCCCTTGATCGCGCTGGAGCTGATCGCTGCAAGCTTATCCGAAGACAGCGTTTCCAGCGTATCCGAAGTGAGGCCCGTGAGCGCATCCGAACTCAATGCGGCGATCTGGCTGGTGGATAGCGCCTGGATCTGGTCGATGCTGAGGGTTCCGGCCTGCGCGCTGCTGAGGCCGGCAAAGCTGGCGGTGCTGAGCGCGGCGACCTGCGCCGCCGATAGCGAGGCTATATCGGTCGTGCTTAGGGCTGCGAGCTGCCGCGAACTCAGCGCAGCAATCTGGTCTGTTGTCAGCGACTGGATCTGATCGGTGCTCAGGGAGGCGATCTGCGCGGTAGTCAGCCCCGAGACACCAGCGGTTCCGAGAGCCGCGATCTGCGCCGTCGAAAGCGACGCGAGTGCTGCAGTCGACAGGCCGGCAATCGCGCTTGCGCTGATCGCCGCCATGTCGGCTGCGGTAAACGTCGCCAGATCGTCCGTGCCAAGAACTGCAATCTGCTTCGAACTGAGGGCAGCGACCTGGGCATTGGTCAGGGCATTCACCTGATCGGTGCTGAGCGCCGCCATCTGGTCAGTGGTCAAACCGGCGATTCCCGCCGGGCTCAATGCTGCGATCTGATCGACCGAAAGGGAGGCGATCGTCGCCGTCGACAGGCCAGCCATCGCAGTCGAACTGATGGCGGCGATATCGGTGGCGGTAAAGGCCGCCAGATCGTCGGTGCTCAGTGCTGCAATCTGCCGCGAACTGAAGGCCGCGATTTGGGTTGGCGTCAGGGCTCCGATCTTGTCGCTGCTGAGCGCCGCGATCTGATTGGAGCTCAACCCCATGATGCCAAGCGTGCTCAGAGCCGCGACCTGATCGGTCGAAAATGCCGCAATATCGTCCGTGCTGAGCGCTGCGATCTGCCTGGAGCTCAAGGCGTTGATCTGGGCACCGCTCAAGCCTTCGATCTGGCGGGTACTCAGCACGGCGATCTGGTCGGTGCCGAGACCCACGAGACCAGCAGGCGACAAGGCTGCGACCTGGTCGACCGAGAGCGCGGCGATCGTCGTCGTCGACAATCCGGCGATTGCCAGCGAACTGATCGCCGCCATGTCCGCCGTGGTGAAAGTCGCAAGATCGTCCGTTCCAAGCGCTGCGATCTGCCGCGAACTGAGCATGCCGACCTGGGTGCTGGTCAGCGATTCCACCTGATCGGTGCTCAGCACCGCGAGCTGCCCCGTGGTCAGGCCGCTCATGCCGAGCGTGCTGAGAGCTGCGATCTGGTTCGTCGACAGCGCAGCAATGTCGCTGGAGTTCAAGGCCGCGATCTGTCTTGAGCTCAGAGCCCCGATCTGGGTTGGCGTCAGCGCTGCGATCTGGCTGGTGCTCAGCGCCGCGATCTGATCCGTGCTCAGGCCGGTTATGCCGGCCGTGCCGAGCGCCGCGACCTGGTCTACCGAGAGCATGGCGATCGTTGCCGTCGACAATCCCAAGACGGCGCTGGAACTGATCGCGGCCAAATCGGCAGCCGTAAATGTGGCGAGATCGTCCGTGCCCAGCGCTGCAATCTGCCTGGAGCTGAGGGCCGCGACCTGGGCACCCGTCAAAGCCGCGACCTGGTCGGTGCTCAACGTCGCCATCTGGGTGGTCGTCAACCCGCTGATGCCGGCCGAACTCAGGGCTGCAACTTGAGCGGTCGACAGAAGAGCAATATCGCCCGTGCTTAGGGCAGCAATCTGCCGCGAACTCAGCGTGCCGATCTGCGCCGTCGTCAGCGCTTCCACCTGAGCCGTATTTAAGGCGGCGATCTGATCGGTGGTCAGGCTCGAAATACCCGCGGGCGACAAGGCCGCGAACTGGTCGGCCGAAAGCGAAGCTACGGTCGCAGTCGACAGTCCGGCAATTGCAGCCGAATTGATGGCGGTCATATCGCCGGTGGTAAATGTCGCCAGATCATCCGTTCCGAGCGCTCCGAGCTGCCTTGACGTCAGCGTGCCGACCTGGGCGTTGGTCAGGGCCTCGACCTGGTTGGTGCTGAGCGCCGCCATTTGATCGGTCGTCAATCCGCTGACGCCGGCTGTGCCGAGCGCGATGACCTGAGCCGTCGAAAGCGCGGCGATATCGCTGGTGCCGAGTGCGGCGATCTGTGTCGAGCCGAGCGCCGCGATCTGAGTGGTGGTCAGCGCCTGCACTTGTGCCGTGCTGAGGGTCGCGACCTGCCGGGTGGTCATCGCGGTGATGCTGGCCGCACTCAAAGCAGCGATCTGGTCTGTTGAAAGCGCGGCGATGGTGTCTGACGACAGCCCGGCAATCGCGCTGGAACCGATCGCCGCGATATCCTTGGTCGAAAAGGTCGCTATCTCGCCCGGGGTTAGGGCTGCAAGCTGCGCCGAACTGAGCACGCCGACCTGGGTGCTGGTCAAGGCCGCCACCTGGTCGCTGCTCAGCGCCGCGATCTGCTTGGTGCTCAGCCCGCTGATACCTGCCGTACTCAGGGCTGCGACCTGGTCGGTCGAAAGCAAGGCAATGGTGTCCGATGACAGGCCGGCGATCGCAGCCGAACCGATCGCCGCGATGTCCCTGGTCGAAAGCGCGGCTATATCGTCGTTGCTCAGAACCGAAATCTGTTTCGAGTTGAGAGCGCCGACCTGGGCGCTGGTCAAGGCTGCGACCTGGCTCGTGCTCAGGGATGCGATCTGTGTCGTGCTCATCGCAGCGATGGCCGCCGTGCTGAAGGCGGCAACCTGATCCGTCGAAAGCCAAGCGATGGTGGCGGTCGAGAGCGCGGCGACAGCAACCGAGCTGATCGCAGCGATGTCTTTGGTCGAAAAGGTCGCGACGTCGTCCTTGCTCAGCACAGTGAGCTGCGTGGAGCTGAGCGTGCCGACCTGAGCGCTGGTCAGGGCTTCGGCCTGGGCGGTAGTCAGAACCGCCAGCTGCTGCGAACTCAATCCCGCGATCCCGGCGGTGCTCAGAGACGCAATCTGGGTCGTCGAAAGCGCTGCGATGTCGCTCGTGCTCATGGCGGCAATTTGCGCCGAGCTCAATGCGGCAACCTGCTTAGTGGAGAGCACCGTGATCTTATCGGTGCTCAAGACCGCGATCTGACTGGTGGAAAGGCCCGCAATGGCCCCGGCACTCAAGGCAGCGATCTGGGCCGTCGACAGAGCGGCCATATCGCTCGTGCCCAAGGCGGCAGCTTGGATAGAGGTGAGGGCGCCGACCTGTGTGGTCGTCAAGGCCTGAACCTGGGTGGTGGTAAGGACGGCGATCTGGTCGGCGGTGAGACCCTTGGTACCGGATGCGCTCAGGGCGGCGATGCGGTCGGTGGACAAGACCGCGACATCCTTGCCAAGAGCCGTGATCTGCGCGGAATTCAACACCTTGACCTGCGCGACCGATAGCGCAGCAACCTGCGCGCTGCTCAGCGCGTCGGCCTGGTCGCTGGTGAGGCTCGCGATGGCGCTTGTGCTCAGGGCGGCGATCTGGCTGGTGGTCAACGCCGCGATGATGTTCGTGCCGAGGCCGGGCATGGCTCTGCTGGTGAGCACGGCGATATCGGCGCTCGAGAATGCCGCAATATCGTCTACGCCAAGGCCAGCCACCTGCACCGAATTCAAGAGCTTCACCTGCGCGGTCGACAGGGCCGAGATCTGGCTCGTGCTCAGGGCATCGATCTGGTCGCAGGTCAGTCCGGCGATCGCACTCGTGCTCACCGCTGCAATCTGGGCGCTCGACAGGGCGGCAATCACGTTCGTGCCCATGCCGGCAATGCCCTGGCTGGTGATCGCGGCGATGTCGGCCGTTGAAAACGTGGCGATGTCATCCGAACTGAGCGCTGCAAATTGCGCCGAACTCAGCGCCTTCACCTGCGTCGGCGACAGCGCCTCGACCTGATCCGGGCTCAGGGCCGCGATTTGATCGGTCGTCAGATTGACGATCACGCTTGTGCTCAAGGCTGCAACCTGCGCCGTCGACAGCGCAGCGATCTGCGTCGTCCCCAGCGACGCAAGCTGCGTCGTCTTGAGGGCGCCGATCTGCGACGTCGTCAACATGGCGATCTGGTCGGTGGTCAGCGCGGCAATCGCGTCCGTCGTCAGGCCCGGCATCGCCTTGCTGGTGATCGCGGCGATGTCAGCGGTGGAGAAGGTCGCGATGTCATCGGAACTCAAGGCGGCGAATTGCGTCGAGCTCAGCGCCTTCACCTGCGTCGGCGACAGGGCTGCGACCTGATCGGTCGAAAGCGCGGCAATCTGCGTCGTGCGCAGCGCGGCGATATCGGCAGTCGTCAAGGCCGCGATCTGATCGGTGGTCAGCGCGGCAATCGCGTCCGTGCTCAGCCCCGATATGGATTTGCTGCTGATCGCGGCGATATCGGCAAGAGAAAAGCTCGCCACGTCATCAGCGCTCAAGGCCGCGAGTTGTGATGAGCTCAGCGCCTTGACCTGCGTCGGCGACAGCGCCTCGACCTGATCGGTGGTCAAGGCCGAAATCTGGGTAGTGGTCAGACTGGCAATCGCGCTGGTGCTGAGGGCGGCAATCTGATCGGTGGTCAGGCCCACGAGGATGTCCGTGGTCAGGCCGGGCAGCGCCTTGTTGGTGATGGCGGCGATATCGGCCGTCGTGAAGGTCGCGA
>JAGWJK010000169.1 GCA_028865845.1 Rhizobiaceae bacterium | reverse complement strand
GATCGGACGCATTCCTGTCGGCGAAGACTTCGCCTCGTTTTCCTGCGATTTCCAGAACCTGACCTTCTGCGGCTCCAATCCCGGCAACCTCGTCGGAAATTACATCTACAACTGGCCGATCAGCCAGTGGGCGACCCGCGTGAAGGTCAACCTCAGCGGCTTCGGTTATGTGCAGACTGGTGTCTACGACATGAACCCAAAATATCTCGGGGTGCAGGACCAGGTGCTGCCGGTATTCTTCAGCGATTCGACGGGTGCCCTTATCCCGCTCGAAGTGGCATGGCTTCCGACCTTTGGCGGCGGGACGCTGCCCGGCAGCTATAAGTTCGGCGTCTGGTACGACACCTCATCCGCCGATGATGTCGCTGAAGACGTCAATGGCGATCCCATCGTTCTGACCGGATTGCCGGCGCGGCAGCGTCATGGCCGCTACGGCGGCTATATCAACTTCCAGCAGCAGGTGACCGACGGACTCAGCGTCTTCCTGAACGCCGTCGTTGCAGACAAGCGGACGTCGACCACCGATCGGCAGATCGCCGGCGGCCTCATCTACACCGGTCTTTTCAAGGCGCGGCCGAAGGACGACATCGGCTTTGCGGTGGGCACGACGCATGTCAACAGCCGTGTCTCGACCGACGAGGATCCGCTGAGCTCCGAATATGCGTTCGAATTATTTTATACGTATCGCCCGAGAGCAGGCCTGCTCATCCGCCCGAACCTGCAATATGTGATCCATCCCGGTGGTACCAGCCAGAACGACGATGTCTTCGCGCTCGGGCTGAAGACGTCGGCGAATTTCTGATCCATAGGCGCAGTCAAGGCTGCTGTCAGCGACATCTACTGCGTCAGCTTGTCATTGTCCCGGATTTTCCGGCCGTCCAGGCAGCCATGCTCGAAAGCCTTGGCGAGCTTGCTGCCATCGGGATAGGGATTTTTGACTGCGACGCTGTCGGCTTTCCCGGATGCAGCGCCGAGCTCGTAGGCTTGCACTTCGTCATCTGCGAAGTTCGATTCGATGGTTTCATCGTTGCCGACATCGTCCGGTGGCAAACCGGGCGGCTGTATGGGAACGACCATGCCGATCTCCGGAATCGACAGGACTTCTGAGATAGATCGACGTTTGTTTGCCATGACGGTTTACCTCCGTCAGGAAAACTTTTCAGATCAATCCGTGTTCCAGCAAAAGCGATAATTGAGAAGCGAAGTTCATTGCTTTCGCAAAGAAAATGGTGGGGCATCCGCCGTCGGATGCCCCACAATCATTGTATATCGAGAGAGATCGGCTCCTCGATCAATGATTGAAAATTAGCTTTGCGAGCGAGTACGTGGTTAACACTTTGACTACAGTTTTACAACGATGACTTGTAAGTTAAGAACACAATTCACAGTAAAAATCATTTTATCTCTTGCCGAGTTCTTGCAGGCGCGTTTGTAGCATTGCGACGACGGCAGCTTCTTCGGGTTTGAGCGCTGAGATCTCTTCTCGCAACTCTTTTTCGGCTTGCGATTGCAGTTCTGCTATGAGGTTGCCGTCGAGATAGGTGTGCATGACCTCCGGGTGGACATAGCATTGGCGACAGATGGTCGGGGTGTTGCCGAGGCGGGCGGCGACGGTCTCGATCGCGGCGCGGATATTCTTCTTGGCTTCGGCTTCCGTATCGAACGTCTCGAATTGCTGCAAGGCGAGGGCGGCCAGCATCGTCCCTGCCCATGTCCGGAAATCCTTGGCGGTGATGTCGCGGCCGGTTATCTCGCGCAGATAGGCGTTGACGTCGCTTGAGGTGACATCATGGTTGGTGCCGTCGCTGTCTACATATTGCAGCAACTCCTGGCCCGGCAGCTCCTGGCATTGCCGGATGATTTTCGCGATGCGCCGGTCCTTGATGGTCAGCAGCCATTTCTTGCCGCTCTTGCCGACGAAACGGAATTTGACATCCGACCCTTCCACCGAGACATGCCGGTTCTTTAGGGTCGTCAGGCCGTAACTCTTGTTCTGCTTGGCGTAGCCGTCGTTGCCGACGCGGATGAGCGTGGCTTCGAGAAGATGCACCACGGTCGCCAGCACTTTCTCCCGTGGCAGGCCTCTGAGCGCCATGTGTTTTTTCACGGTTTCGCGGATGGCCGGTAGCGCCCGCGCGAAGCTCACGACATGTTCGAATTTGGTGCCGTCGCGAACCTCGCGGAATGCCTGGTGATATCGGTATTGCTTTCGGCCCTTGGCATCCCTGCCTGTTGCCTGGATGTGGCCGGTGGCGAAGGGGCAGATCCACACGTCGCTCCAGGCCGGCGGTATGGCGAGCGCATGAATGCGGCCGACGATCTTCTTGTCGATAATCCTGCTGCCATCGGCCTTGTAGTAGCTGAAACCCTTGCCACTCCTGCGGCGTCGAATTCCCGGGCGTTCATCCGAGACATAGCGCAGCCCACTCGATTCGGCGGCATCCCGGGCATCCACGATTGTCTGGACATCGTCCGACTGCGACACAGGCATTTCTCCAGATCACCGGCGGGAAACTACCCGGCCGCGATATGCTTAGGAACGCGCTTTTCATGCGACGGTTCCAGCGCGGCGAAATGGCAGTGCGCGGAACCAAACGGGCCGGGACATCGTTCACCCGCAGTGATTCGAGGATGTCGGCAGATGGCACCGCGTGCGCAGTGGAAGGGTTATCTCAAATTCGGCGAAGTCACCTGCGCGGTGTCGCTTTATACTGCGACCTCGACCTCGGACCGTATCGCTTTTCACACGCTCAATCGCGCGACGGGGAACCGCGTGCGACGGGAATTCGTCGACAGCGAGACCGGAAAGCCGGTCGAACGCGATGACCAGGTGAAGGGCTACGAACTCCATCCGGGCGATTATATCGTGCTCGAACCCGACGAAGTCGCGGCGGCCGTTCCGGAAAGCGACAAGCTGCTCGACATCGAGGCTTTCCTGGCAAGCGCCGAAATCGACGACGTCTATTTCGACAGGCCCTATTATCTTGCGCCAAGCGACCGCACCGGCGAGGAAGCCTTTGCGCTGATCCGCGAGGGCATGCGCAAGGCCGACGTAGCCGCTCTTGCACGCACCGTTCTGTTTCGGCGGATGCGGACGCTGTTGATCCGCCCGCATGACAAGGGACTGATCGCGACGACCCTGAACTTCGACTATGAAGTCCGCCCGGCCGATGAAGCCTTCGACAAAGTGCCGAAAATGACGATCAAGGGTGAGATGCTCGATCTCGCGAAGCATATCATCGAGACCAAGCGGGGAAGCTTCGATCCCGGCAGTTTCGACGACCGCTACGAGGCGGCGCTTGCCGATCTCGTGAAGGCGAAGATGGACGGCAAGAAGATCATAGCCAAGCCACAGCCGAAGCGGGAGAAGGTGGTCGATCTGATGCAGGCGCTTTGCGACAGCGCCGGTCTATCGAAGGCTGCAAGCGGCTCAAAAAAACAGGCGAAGTCGTCTTCGGCGGCGAAAACGGTTCGTGTCAAATCCTCCGGGCCACGTCGCAAGGCAGGTTGATCGATGGCGCTCGAAACCTACAATTCAAAACGGAATTTCGAAGCGACGACAGAGCCGCGCGGCCGGAAAGGGCGGAAAAGCGGGCATGGTTTCGTGATCCAGAAACATGACGCCACGCGGCTGCATTACGACTTCCGCCTGGAGATGGATGGGGTGCTGAAAAGCTGGGCCGTCACCAGGGGGCCGAGCCTTGTTCCAGGCGAGAAGCGGCTTGCTGTGCACGTCGAAGACCATCCGCTGGATTACGGAGATTTCGAAGGGACTATCCCGAAGGGCGAATATGGCGGCGGCACTGTCCTTCTCTGGGATAAGGGTGTGTGGACGCCGATCGGCGACGCGCACAAGGGTTATGCCAAGGGCCACATGGAGTTCGAGCTTGATGGCGACAAACTTCACGGCCGCTGGCATCTCGTCAGGATGCACGGCAAACCGCGCGAGAAGCGCGAGAACTGGCTGCTGATCAAGGGCGAGGACGATGACGCGCGCTCCGAGGGCGATCCCGATATTCTCGAAGAACGCCCGGAATCGGTCAAATCCGGCCGGGAGATCGCGGAGATTGCCGGGGAAGCGCCCGGATGGTCGTCGAAGACCGGCAAGATCAAACGCAGGAAGTCGGATATCCGGCAGACGGAAAAAAGGCGATCAAAGAGCACGTCCCTCGATCTCGGCGCTATCAAAGGCGTCAGAAAGGCACCGATGCCCGCCTTCATCGAGCCGAGTTTGGCGACCTTGATGGCCAAGCCGCCCGCCGGCGAGCGATGGATTCACGAGATCAAATTCGACGGATACCGGCTGCAGGTGCATATCTACGCGGGCAAGATCAAGCTCATTACCCGCAACGGCCTCGACTGGACGGCAAAATTCGGCAAGGAGATCGTTTCCGCCTTCAAGGAGCTGCAACTTGAAACGGCCGTCATCGACGGGGAGCTTGTCGTCGAAACCGCGACTGGCGCCTCGGATTTTTCGGCGCTGCAGGCCGATCTCAGTGAAGGCCGCAGCGAGCGATTCGTTTTCTATGCATTCGATCTGCTTTATCTTGACGGCTATGACCTGCGCCGCGCGTCGCTCCTCGAACGCAAGGCGGTTCTCGAGGGCCTCATACCCACTTCTGCTGCCCGGCTGCGCTTCAGCAGCCATTTTGACGAGAACGGCGATCTCGTGCTGCGCCATGCCTGCCGGCTCAGCCTCGAAGGCATCGTCTCCAAGCTCGCCAATGATCCCTACAGATCAGGCCGCAGCCGGGGATGGGTGAAATCGAAATGCACCCACCGTCAGGAATTCGTCATCGGCGGCTACGTGCCATCGAGCGTATCGGATGCTGCGATCGGTTCTCTCGTCCTCGGCGTCTATGACGATGGTGCTTTGAAACATGTCGGCCGCGTCGGCACCGGCTTCAGCAATGCCGTGGCGGAAGACCTGTTTCGCCGGCTGAACCGCATCGTGACGAAGGCCAGCCCTTTTCACGGTCGCCTCTCGGCCGACGAAGCAAGGGGTGTTCGCTATATAAAGCCGGAGATGGTCGCCGAAATCGAATTTCGAGGCTGGACGGCCGACGACCATCTGCGGACCGCTTCGTTTCGCGGCCTTCGCGAGGACAAGAACCCGCAGGATATCGTGCGGGAGGAGCCGGCCAGCAAGGAATCGAAACCGCAGCGCCGTACCGTCGCCCTGACGCATCCCGATCGTGTCTATTGGCCGGACGAGGGTGTCACCAAGGAGGGACTGGCGGATTATTACACCAGTGTCTGGCGCCACATTGCCCCGTTCGTCGTTGCCCGCCCGCTCGCCTTGCTACGTTGTCCGAACGGGATCACCGGCGAAAGTTTTTTCCAGAAACACGCCTGGAAGGGCCTGAATCGCAATATCGTTCTGGTCAACGACCCAAAAGACAAGGGTGAGCCGCCGCTGATCAGCATCAATGATCTCGACGGGTTGATCGGCCTGGTACAGGCGGCGGCTCTGGAAATTCACCCCTGGGGTTCGACGGTTGCCGACTGGGAGCAACCCGATACCATCATCATGGACCTCGATCCGGGCCCGGATGTTGCCTGGACCGACGTCATCGCGGCCGCGGAGGAAACGCGCAGTCGCCTTGCGGATGCCGGGCTCACGCCCTTCGTCAAGACATCCGGCGGCAAAGGACTTCACGTCGTCGCGCCTCTAAAGCCGAAGGCCGGATGGCCTGACGTGAAAGCCTTCACCAAAGCGATCGCCGATAGGATGGCGGCTGATAGCCCCGATCGGTTCGTCTCGACGATCACCAAATCGAAGCGCCACGGAAAGATCCTTGTCGACTACCTGCGCAATCAGCGTGGGTCGACCGCGGTTGCGCCCTATTCGACACGGGCGCGGCCGGGTGCCGCCATCTCCATGCCGCTCTTCTGGGAGGAACTGGATTCCGGCATCGGTCCGGCCTATTTCACCGTCGCCAACACACCAGCACGGCTTGAGGCACTGCGTTCCGATCCCTGGGCGGATTTCAAGGCCGCAGCCGTCCCTCTCGAAATACCGAAGGCAAAGCGCCGGAAAGGCTAACGCTTTCCCGAGCGCTTTTCGGAGGAAATACTTTTCTTCAGCGCGTCCATGATGTTGATGACGTTGCCTGTGTTGGCGATGGGCGTTCCGGTGCTGCCGCTTGGCTTGGCCGTGCGTTTGCGCCCCTTTTTCTTGGCTGCGATCAGGTCCAGCAGCTTTTCCTGAACGGGGTCGCTGACCATGGACGGAGCCCAGGGTTTGGTCCGCTCGTCGATGAGCTTTCTCGCCAGAGGCATCAGGTCGCTGTCGATTTTTTCAGATTTGATGGCGCTGAAATAGTCGGCTTCGTCGCGAACCTCGTCACCATAATGCAGAGTCCAAAGCACGATGCCTTTGCCACGCGGTTCGATCATCACGGCGCGTTCGCGGCGATAAAGGACGAGACGGGAAATGCCGACCATGTCGGTCGCTGCCATCGCGTCGCGGATCACCGAAAACGCCTCCTCGCCGATCGGGTCGTCGGGCGTCAAATAATGCGGCTTGTCGAACCATATCCAATCGATGCTGTCGCGTGGCACGAACATGTCGATATCGATCGTACGGGTGCTCTCCAGCGCCACCGCTTCCAGCTCATCGTCCTCAAGCATGACATATTCGTTTTCGCCGCGCTCGTAGCCCTTCACCTCGTCGTCCTCATCGACGTTCTTGCCCGTGGCCGCATCGACATATTGACTGACCACCGGATTGCTGGTCTTGCGGTTGAGCGTTCGAAAGCGAACTTTCTCATTCTCCGTCGTTGCCGGCGTCATCGCGACGGGGCAGGTGACCAGCGAGAGTTTGAGATAACCCTTCCAGAACGAGCGTAGTGCCATGGCGTCCTCCCTATGACGGAGCTGAACGGCCGGCACGTGCGCTTTGTTCCGTGTCGCCTGATGTGGGCGACGATATCGACCAAGGAGGCCTGTTCAAGACGACCGCAGAAGGCAGAGGCTGCGTGCGGGCATCGTGAAGTTCTCGACGGGGCTGAAATCCTTGGCGGCGAGATCGGGCTCTGAGGTCATGATCTCCACTGTGCCGGTTTTCGAGAACGGTTCCGGGATCACGAAAGGCACGTCGCCCTCGTGGGGATTGAAGATGATCAGAATATCGTTCCAGCCATCATCGGATTTGATCTCCTGGGTGAGACGCAGGCCCAGCGTCGTGCTGCCGGCATCCTGCCATTGTTCCTCGGTCTGCTGGCCGCCGCCGGGATTAAGCCAGGTAACGGCGAGGCCGTCTCGCCAGCTTTCTCGCCTCAGGATCGGATGGTCGCGACGCAGGGCGATCAGGCGTCTCGTGAATTCGCGAAGCTGATCCGCGCTGCCGGGAAGGTCTTCCCAATGCACCCAGCTCAGCTCGTTATCCTGGCAATAGCCGTTATTATTGCCCATCTGGCTGCGGCCGAACTCGTCGCCTGCAAGCAGCATCGGCGTGCCGTGCGACAGGAAGAGCGTCGCCAGGAAATTCCGCTTCAGGCGTTCGCGAACAGTGTTGATGCCCTCGTCATCCGTCGGGCCTTCCGCGCCATAATTATGGCTGCGGTTGTCGCCATGGCCGTCCTGGTTGTCCTCGCCATTGGCCTCATTATGCTTGTCGTCATAGGAGACGAGATCGTTCAGCGTGAAGCCGTCATGCGCGGTGATGAAATTGACGCCCGCCCACGGTCGTCGGCCGCGAAGATCGTAGACGTCGCCTGATCCAAGAATGCGGGCGGCGAAATCGGGAGCGGTTCCATCCGTGTCCTTCCAATAGTCGCGCACGGTATCACGATATTTGT
>JAGWJK010000168.1 GCA_028865845.1 Rhizobiaceae bacterium | reverse complement strand
CGATCAGCTTTTCGAGCGCGGCCATGGCAACGGAAGCGGAAACACCGGTCGAAATCGCAAGGCCAGCAGCGACAAGCGCATTGGCAATCTGGAAATCGCCGGCAAGAGGAATGTGAACCTCGAAAATTTCGTCGCCGACATGAACTTCCGCAACCTGCTTGTGGCGAAAATGCTCGACGCGCTTCAGCGTCAGGAAATCGCCCTTGCGGCCGACGGTGCGGATCTCCTGGCCCGCATCGCGAGCCGCGGCAATCGCCTGTGCCGACCAGGCATCATCCGCGAAAACCACCGCCGGAGACCCCTTGGGCAGAAGATCGCGGAACAGCCGCATCTTCGCGGCCATATAGTCCTCGACCGTCGGATGATAATCCATGTGGTCGCGACCGAGATTGGTGAAGGCGGCGGCAGCGAGCTTGACGCCATCGAGGCGGAATTGGTCGAGACCATGGCTCGACGCTTCCATCGCCGCATGCGTGACGCCTTCATCCGCAAGCTCGGCCAGCAATTGATGCAGAGAAACAGGATCGGGCGTCGTCAGCGAGCCATAATCGTTGCGCGTCGGCGAGGCGACACCGGTGGTACCGATCATTGCGGCGGGATGACCCGCATGCGCCCAGATCTGCCGCGTAAAGGAAGCAACCGACGTCTTGCCGGCGGTGCCGGTCACGGCCACCATGGTCCCCGGCTGCCTGCCGTAGAAATTCGAGGCGGCGATGGCGAGGAAACGGCGGGGCTCGGAAACTGTCAACAACGGCGCGCTATCAGCCTTGGCTCCCTCGCCTGCGACAATGACGGAAGCGCCGCGAGAAATGGCATCGGCGATGAAACTCGCGCCGTCAGCCTTCGTTCCGGCGACGGCGACGAAGGCCATGCCGGGCACGATCCTGCGGCTGTCAGCGGAGAGGCCTGTTATCTCAAGATCGCCAAGTGCCCCGCCGACTTGTCCGTTGACTTCCGGAAACGAATGTCCGGCAATATCTCGCAAGTTCATCGATTATACTTTTCGTTGTTGATCAGCTCGCCCCTCGCGAATCGACCGTTGCATTCTTTCACGCTTAATAAGACACCAGCAAGGCCGAGTTATCTTTTCCAAAACTGGGCTGAATGCCGAGGATCGGTGCGGCTCTGGCAATGATATCGCGGGCGATCGGCGCTGCCGTATAGGCTGAAATCGTGCCGCCATGCTCGCCCGTCTTCGGCTCGTCGCAGAAGGTCATGATGATGTATTGCGGATCGTCGATCGGGAAGGCCGCCAGGAAGGTGTTGAAGTTCAGGGTATGGGAGTAACGGCCGTTGACGACCTTGTCGGCCGTACCGGTCTTGCTGCCGACGTCGTAACCGGGAACTCGGGCGGCACGGCCTGACCCCTTGGAGCCGTTGAAATCGAGCAGGAAGCGGATGTCGTCGCTGGTGCTCTTCTTGACGACCATCTTGGCGATCACGTCGGCTTCGTCGCGGGTGCGCGGCAGGAAGGTCGGCTCGATCAGCTTGCCGCCATTGACAAGAGCGGCGCCGGCGACAGCCGTCTGCAGCGGTGTGGTCGATACCCCGTGACCGAAGGAAATGGTGATCGAATTGATCTTCTTCCACACATGCGGCTGGCTGGGCATCTTCACTTCCGGCAGCTCCGTCTGCAGTTTGGTCAGAAGACCCAAGCGCGTCAGGAATTCCCGGTGCGGATCGATGCCGACCAGATCGGCGATCTTTGCGGTACCGATGTTGGACGAATACTGGAAGATTTCCGGAACGGTGAGCACCCGATGCTGTCCGTGGAAGTCATGAATGACGAAGCCGCCGATACGGATCGGGTTGGTGGCGTCGAAGGCATCGCGCAGCGTCACCTTGCCGGAATCGAGCGCCATGGCCATCGTGAAGGTCTTGAAGGTCGATCCCATTTCGAACGTGCCGTTCGTCATGCGGTTGAGCCAGCCTTCGGCGGCGCCGTCGTTCGGATAGTTCGGATCGAAATCGGGAGCCGACGCCATCGCCAGGACTTCGCCGGTATGAACGTCGATCACCGCAGCGCCTGCACCCTTAGCCTGGAAGTTATTCACGGCGTTGACGACGGAATCGCGGACGATGTCCTGCACGCGCAGATCGATCGACAGTTTCACCGGCTGCAGCGACTGGCCGCTCGTCATGCCGGCGGCTGCGAGATCCGCCAGCCCCTGATCGTCGATATACTTCTCCATGCCGGCAACGCCGCGATTGTCGATATTGACGTAGCCGAGAATGTGAGCGGCCGTCGAGCCGCCGGGATAAAAACGGCGCTTCTCCGGCCGGAAGCCAATGCCGGGGATTCCAAGTGCCAGGATCTGGCTCTGTTGCTTCGGCGTCAGCTGGCGGCGAAGCCAGGCGAAATGCGACGTCTTGGCGGCGAGCTTCTTGTAGGTGCCCTTGGTATCGAGATCGGGCAGCACGGTCTGCAATTGCTCGACCGCTTCATCCGGATCGATGATCTTGTTCGGCTCGGCAAACAGCGAGACGGTGCGGATATCGGTCGCGAGCAGCGCACCGTTGCGATCGACGATATCCGGTCGCGAGGCCATCAGCCGGTCCGGCGGCAGAATGCTCGACGTTGCATCCGCTGGCTCCATGGCGAACTGCGCAAGGCGACCGCCGATGATGGCGTAAGCGACGACGAAGGTTCCGACCAGCAGCACGACGCGGCTCTTGGCCTGACCGGACTTTCGTTTGCGCGCGCCCTGGAATGTCGAATAGTCCACGGCATCGCTCGGACGATTGTTTCCGTCGGTCGAAAAATGCGCCTTGCTCTTCAATATCATGATGCGTGAGAGAAAGGACATCAGTGGGCCACCGATCCTGTTGCGATGTTATCGACATCCGATTTCTTGTGTTTGATGATCGACGGCGCCTTGGCGACCGGCCGCGGCGCCGGCGCTGCAGCGACATCGGCGATTGCTTTGCGGATCTCTGCGTCGGTCGTATCGTCGTCCTTCGCCGCAATGACTGGCTTACCCTTGGTCGAAGCCGGTTTTGCAGCTGGAGTCGCAGTCGTCTTCGGCCCATCCTTGACGTCGGCAACGGTCTCGGGCGGCAGCTGCGAGCGCAGCATCGGCAGCTCGTTCGGCTGCACCACGGCTGTCGATAAGGTCGGCTGCAGCTTGAGCTCGTCGCTGTAGTTGTTGACCAGGCGCTCAAGACGGTTGGGCTGGCTGACGAGCGCCCAATCCGCCTTCAGAAGCTCGATTGTATCCCCTTCGAGCTTGATCTCGGATTCGATATGCTGAACCTCTTCGAGCTTCAGTTCGGCTCTATGCTTGATGGTGTAGGTGACGCTGGCCGTCGCCGTCATCACGCCGATCAGAACGATGTCAAAAGTCTTCAGCATTTCAACCTCCGAGCTTTCCGAGACTGGCGAGATTAGGCAGATCGAAGATCGAGAGATCGGCGGGTTCGGCGGGAGCCGTGGTGCGAAGACCGGCACGAAGCTTGGCGGATCGGGCACGCGGATTGATTTCGGCCTCCGCCTCGCTTGCCGAAATCATTGATTTTCCGATGGCGTCGAAGGTGGCAAGCCGCTCATGAACCACTGGCATGTGGCGCGAACCGGTCGCACGGCCAGAGCGATCGGCGAAAAACTTCTTGACGATCCGATCCTCAAGCGAATGGAAGGTCACGACGACCAGACGCCCGCCGGGCTTCAGCACCTGCTCGGCAGCAAACAGAGCCTTCGCCAGCTCGCCGAGCTCGTCGTTGACGAAAATGCGCAGCGCCTGGAAGACGCGCGTTGCCGGATGAATCTTGTCCTTGGCCTTTCGCGGCGTCACCACCTCGATCAGGCCGGCGAGATCGCGGGTCGTCACGAACGGCGCTTCCGCCCGACGCTTTTCGATGGCATGAGCGATGCGCGGCGCCTGCTGCTCTTCGCCAAGCAGGGCAAAAATGCGGATAAGTTCGGCAAGCTTGGCACGATTGACGACATCGGCGGCAGATACACCCGCGCCGGACATGCGCATGTCGAGCGGACCGTTCTTGTTGAACGAGAAGCCGCGCTCGGCTTCGTCGATCTGCATGGAGGAAACGCCGATATCGAGCACCACGCCGTCGAGTCCACCCTGCGGCGCATGGTCGGCAAGATTGGAAAATTGCGACTGGATGAGCGTGAGATGGCCGGCATGGGATGCGACCAGCGCCTCTCCTGCCGAAATCGCGGTCGGATCGCGATCGAGCGCGATCACGTCGCCACCAGCAGCCAGAATCGCTGAGGTATAACCGCCAGCCCCGAATGTGCCGTCGAGAATGACCTTGCCGGCAGAGGGCTTGAGAGCTTCAAGCACTTCGGCAAGAAGAACCGGAATGTGGCGAACCGGTCCGCCACCGGCATCAGTCGAGCCTCCGCCAGGATTCGCCGCCATTCCGTTTCCCCGTTCTATTCCGAGCGCCTGCCCGCCAGCCTGCGCTCCTCTCGTGCCCGCGCCTGCAAAGCCTGAAAGGCCTCCGGCTGCCACAGTTGAAAATGATCCGACCGACCGACGAACGTTACCTCGTTGGTTATGCCGGTGAAGCCGCGGATGAAGTCTGTCACCATCAACCGCCCTTCCGCATCGAGCTTCATGAAGACCCCGCCCCCGTGAATGAGGAGCGACATCTCGTTCGCCTCCGGTGAAAACGGATCGTCCGCCGCAATCTGCCGCTCGAACCGATCGAGCAGATCGAGACCGCCGATGCTGATCGCCGGAAACACAAAATCCTGAAAACAATACAGCTCCTGGATATTGCGCTCGGCCAACGCGGAACGGAATACCGCAGGCACGGAAACCCGCCCCTTGGCATCGATCCTGTTGGTCGCATTCGACAGGAAGCGGTTCATGACGCGAAACACCCGTTTCCCAAGACATGCGGGCAGTCATTCGCCCGCAGACACAGCCCAAATTGGACACAGCTTCGCAAGCCGAAGGGGCGAATGCCCCGGCGACGCCCTCGTGGAACGAGGGATCATGGCTTTGCGATGATTGGGCATTCATCTGCCCTTGTGCAGTGTGCTTTTGGGATACCATGGGACCATATGGGCGTCAATGGGATGAAGCCACCCGGACGTGGCCACAGCTCGAATATTCATAACCCGTTAAGTTTAACGAAAGGTTAGGATCGCTCTCTGCGACTGTTGCAAAACGGATTGTTTTCACAGGCGAAAACGCCCGTGGCGGCCCTGCGGGAGCCGGTGGAAATCAAGGCTTTTCGTCAAAAAAATTGTTCTGTGGAAAGACTGATCCGCGCTGAGACCGGCGCGGAGCGGCGGAGCACCGCAATTGGAAGGACGATTTGCCAGTTGGCCTGTAAGCCGGGTTCTGTATGGCTCCGGCCGAGGCCGGAACGTGGCAGCCATTCATCTGGGACAACGCTTGCGCGCTGCCTCGTGCAACCCACCCGGATGACCGGCCCGGAAACGGGCTGGAGCGCTCTCGCGCTCCGCGTCATCCCTATTCGGTTTTGCTCCCGGTGGGGTTTACCGTGCCGTCGCTGTCACCAGAGACGCGGTGGGCTCTTACCCCACCCTTTCACCCTTACCCGATCCGAGGACCGGGCGGTTTGCTTTCTGTGGCACTTTCCCTGAGGTCGCCCCCGCCGGACGTTATCCGGCACCGTGTTTCCGTGGAGCCCGGACTTTCCTCCCCTCACCGCCTTTCGGCATTGTGAAGCGCGGCTGCCCGGCCAACTGGCAGGCGCTCATTAGCCGAGACTGCCGGCAATTGCCACCGAAATGTGCTGTTTGCCGCCGCCTGCGGCTTAGCTGCGGAAATGCGCAGAGAAATCCGTGTGGTAGCCGTCGTCCTTGATTCGACCTTCGAACAGCAGTTCGGCGCCAAGCCTGCCGATCTCGTCCGAACTCTTGGCCGATGTGCCGTTACAGCCGGTCATGACGGCGATGTGCGGCGAAGAAGTATAGCCGATCATCGGATAGCCGCTCGGCGCAAAGGAGGTGACGCAGGAGCTTGTGGAGATCGACAGCGGCTTCAGGTCAGGGACGATATCGCCCATGATCCGCTCGAGATGCTCGCGCACGGGCTGGCGCCCGTCAGTGCGGAACCACGAGCGCAGTTCCGCATCGCTGCCCATTGCCATGTCGTCCGGGTCACCGCCGATCTTCACATAGAACTTTCCGTCCGGGTAGCGGATTGGCGGCAGCAGGTAGATGCTGTCCTCATCCTCCGGGTCTTTGGTGATCAGCGACGGCATGGTGGCAAGCGCCATCGCATCCGCCTCGCTCACTTCGAAGAACGTGATGGTGCGGCCGAAAACCTTCATCTCAACAGGCGTCGCCAAGAGATTCTGCGCAATGGAGAATCCGCCCGTCGCGATCATCGCCTTCTCGGCGCGATAGGTGCGGCCTTCCGCGGTCGTCACCACGGCCACCCCGCCCTCCTCGCGCACCGAAGTGACAACGTCCTTGATCACGGTCGCCCCCGCTTTCTCGGCAAGCAGAGACTGCGCCTTCACCAGACGGCGCGGGCTGATATGTCCGGCTCCCGTCCGCTCGTAGACGCCCTCGCTGCCGCCCGCAAACGCGAAGAATGGGAATTGCGCCTTCAGTCCGGCATCGCCGAGCAGTTCGATGTCGACGCCCAGCCGATCGGCCGCCGCCTCGACATTGGCGATATAGCCGTCGGTTCCGCCGCGCTTCGGGCCGACCACGAGGCAGCCGACCGGCGAATAGAACCGGATGCCGCTGTCCCGCTCGATCTCGGCGTAACGGGCGATCGAGCGATTGGCGAGCAGCGCCCAATCGTCATTGGGGTCGATGGTGCGCGTGATCCGGCCTTCATCGTAATGGCTGCCGAAGACGCCCTGATGGGTCTGACGATTCTCCGGTTCGTCCGGGCCGATCACGGCAACACCGTCGGTCTGCTTCGCCAGATGGCGGGCGGCAGCCGCCCCCATCATGCCGCGACCAATGATGATGAACTTGAAATTCGTCGCCATGCTTCACCTTCACGAATAATCGAACAGGGTCTCAGGGAACGCGATTCCAACCGGCCGGACAAGGCTCAATCCAGCAATGCCAGTACCTTGCCGCAATATTTCTGAGAAACCGGATTCATCCGGGTTGCCCCATGGCCGGCATTGTATTTCAGGATGGTATTGCAGGTGGGGCCGCCGCCGAGCTGCTGGGCCATAGCCAGATATTTCATCCCGAACTGGATATTGGTCTCGGGATCGTAAAGCCCCTTGGCCTTGCCGGTATAGCCCATCAGCTTGGCCGTGGTGGGCTTGATCTGCATCAGGCCGATTTCGCCGGCACTGCCGCGCCGCCTGGGATTGAAATTGCTCTCGATCTGGACGACGGCGGTCGCCAGTTCGACCGGAACGCCGTTTTGCCTGGCATATTTGGTAATCAGTGCGGAATAGGGATTTCCAACCACAAAGGCATTGTCCGCGTCCCGCAGTTCGGCGGGAACCTCCGGCGTCGCAAAGCCGGTCGTGCGGGTGATGGTCGGTAGAGGTAAGGTCTTTTCGTCTTGAGGGCCTGCGAATGCGCAATCATATCCTGTCAGCAGCACGCCTGCGCATGCCGCCGCCACAACAATCAGGTTTTTCATGTAGTCTTTTGTCTCCGGGCGTGGGACCGCCGATGGCATGACCATCAATCCGGCGCGAGGCAAAAAGAGCCGCCAGAACGCACGATCCCCGTTGTTCGTTGGCAGTCGCACGACACAAACAAATAGATTTGCGCGACCGCCGTTCAGCGAGCGTCGTTAGACCAGCGCAATGCGGAGATAATAGGGAAATCATGTGGCACTGCAGCACCCGGCGTTTTTTGAACGCGATGGTGGAGCCGCAGCGGCATGAAAAGGA
>JAGWJK010000167.1 GCA_028865845.1 Rhizobiaceae bacterium | reverse complement strand
AAAGCCCGGCGCTGCTGGAACCTGCTGAAAACGTCCGTCTGACCTGCTGGGTCGGGGGCGCGGAGCGATCCGAATTCGTCCGCCAGAATGCGCTTCTCGCCAACATCTGGACCGGGCTTGGCGCAGCGACGACAGTCGTCGTCGAGCCGGACAGCAATCATTTCACGGTCCTGGATGGTCTTATCGATCCCGGGCATCCGCTGACGCGAGCGCTGGTTTCCGAATAAGTGATGCCGCCGCCGTCTTGGCGAAACGACGGGAATTTGCGAGCTTGACGCACAGGATTCGTCCTGGCGGTATATCCGGCTTGCGTCGCGCTGAAGCCACCGCTCGGCGGAACGTCAGAATCAAATGAAAGGAACGACCCGTGATCGCATCGCCGGATTTTCGCGAGACGGAGAATGATACCGCATTTCTGAGCGTCTCCGAACTCGGGGCACGCTACCGCAGCGGCGAGCTCTCGCCGGTCGATGTGCTGGCGCAGGCCTTGGAGCGGATCGAGGCATTGGAGCCGAGCCTCAACGCCGTTGTCCATACCATACCGGATGTCATGGGCCAGGCGGAACGCTGCGCCGCCGAGCTGCGGTCGAATCGCGATCTCGGCCCGCTCCACGGCATTCCCGTTGCGATCAAGGATCTGATCGAGGTACGCGGCAGCCCCACCGGTTTCGGCAGCCGCGTGCGACCGCCGGCGATCGCATCGGAGGACGCCGAGCTCGTCCGGCGGCTGCGCGAGGCTGGCGCGATCATTCTGTGCAAGACCAACCTTCTGGAATATGCCTATGGCATCGCGCATCCGGACATCGGCCAGACCAACAATCCGCACGACACGGGCCGCACGTCTGGCGGCTCAAGCGGCGGTTCGGCTGCGGTCGTCGCCGCCGGCATCGTGCCATTGGCCGTCGGAACGGATACTGGCGGCTCGATCCGCATTCCCGCATCCTATTGCGGCATTGTCGGCCTGAAGCCAAGTTTCGGCCTCGTATCGGTCGACGGCGTCTTTCCCCTGTCGCAGACGCTCGACCACGCCGGACCCCTCGCCCGCAATGTCGCCGATACTGCGATCCTTCTGGAATATCTTTCGGGAAAGCCATTTCCTCTTTCGCCACAATCGCTGGAAGGCGTCAGGATCGGTGTGCTTTCCTACCACGCTGACAGCCGCGAATTGACGGCGGCGGTTGCGGAAAATCTTGCTCAGACCATCGCTGCACTCAAAGCAAGCGGCGCGATCGTCGAGAGCATCGACATCCCGATGTTGGCCTCGGCCAACTCCGAGTTACGCAAGATCATCAGGCCCGAGGCATCGCTGATCCACAGGGAGCTTCATGCGGAAAATCCTGCTGGATACGCGCCGCGAACGCGGTCGCAGATCGAAGGCGGTTTTACGGTGAGCGCCGTCGACCATCTCGCGGCCCAAGATTTCCGCCTGCGACTGCGCCAGGCGGTGGAAGCGAGCTTCGCGGATGTCGATGTTCTCTTGAGCCCCAGTGTCCCCTTCCCCGCGCCGGTCGAGGATCCCGAATTCACTGAGGACGGAGAGGAAGGCGAGATGCTGTCGAGCGGCTTTGCCAACATGACCGGCCAGCCTTCGATCAGCCTGCCCTGCGGCATGGACGGGCGGCTGCCGCTCGGGCTGCAACTGACGGCAGCACTCGGCGCCGACGGCAAGCTGCTGCAAATCGCGCACGGCGTCGAAGCTGTGCTTGGCGCCTACAGGCGGCCGTCATTTGAATGATGGACAGCTATCGATCCGTTCTATGAAACTATAACGGATCGCGCTTTCAGAAAGCACAGATGATCATATCCGTCCGACTTTTCACCGGCTGCTAGCATCGAGAAAGTGAATTCTAATATTCAAAAGAATGGCTTCGCCTAATTTTTGATCGCTGCCCGATATTGTGCAAATTCGTTCTATCGTGCTAGTACAGTCTCCTCCGCAAATTGTTTAGACCTCGCAAACAGCGTATTCTCAGCCGAGAAGGAATGTTGACGATGACTTCAATAACGCGCCGGACGAGCCATTTTCTCTGCGCAGCATTTGCCGCCCTCACGCTCCTCTCGTCATCCGCTTTGGCAACCGATCTTCGCATCGGCCTGCGCGCCGATCCTGACGTGCTCGACCCGGCGCAGGGCACGTCTGTTGCCGGCCGCGTCGTTTTCGCAGCACTTTGCGACAAGCTCATCGACATTACGCCCGATGGCAAATACCAGCCGCAGCTCGCAACCGAATGGTCGTGGTCGCCGGACAATCTGACCTTGACGCTGAAGCTGCGCGACCACGTGCTGTTCCAGGATGGCCAGCCCCTCGATGCCGCCGCCGTCAAGGTCAATCTCGACCGCTATCGCAATGATCCGCTGTCCAAACGCAAGACCGAGCTAAAACCGGTTGCCAGTGTCGACATCGTCGACCCGCTCACCGTCGCCATCAAGCTGAACCAAGCCTATGCGCCGCTGGTCAGCGTTCTGTCGGATCGCGCCGGCATGATGATGTCGCCGGCAGCGCTTGCCAAGGAAGGCGCCAAGATCGGCGATCATCCGGTTTGTGCCGGACCGTTCCAATTCGTCGAGCGGGTATCCCAGGACCACATCCTGCTGAAGCGCTTCGATCAATACTGGAACAAGGACGCCATCCTGGTCGATTCCGTGAACTACCGGATGATCCCGGATGACGGTGTCCGTCTGCTGAGCCTTCGCTCCGGCGACCTCGATCTCATCGAACGGCTTTCGCCGAGCGATATCGCCACCGTCAAGGGCGACACCAACCTGAAGGTCATCGCCGGACCGTCGACGGCATTCGACCTAATTTCCATCAACACCAACCACGGCGACGATGCCAACAATCCGCTGGGCAAAAATGCCAAGGTCCGTCAGGCATTCGAACTGTCGATAGACCGCAACGCGTTGAACCAGGTGGCCTATGAAGGCCTCTTCGTGCCCGGCAATCAGCCGGAACCGGTCGGCACGCAATACTACGACGCCGCCCATCCCGTTCCGGAGCGCGACGTCGCCAAGGCGAAGGCACTGCTTGCCGAAGCGGGAGCGCCCAATCCCTCCTTCACGCTTGCGATCGCCAACAGCCCGATCCTCGCCCAGGTCGGCCAGATGATCCAGTCAATGGCCGGAGAAGCCGGGTTCGACGTGAAGATCCAGACATTGGAATCCTCGACCCTTGCTGCCAATTCGGACGCTGGAAAATATCAGGCCTCGATGGCGATCTGGAGCGGCAGGCCGGACCCGGACGGCAATATCAGTCCCTGGATCGCCAGCGACGGTTTCCTGAATTGGGGGCGCTATAGCAATGCCGCACTTGATGCCGTCCTGTCGCAGGCACGCCAGACCACAGACGACGCGGCCCGCAAGAAGCTCTATGCCGATGCAATCAGCCTCTATGTCGCCGATATGCCATTCATCGTGCTCTATCATTATAAATCGCTGTGGGCGGCGCGCAGCAATGTCGACGGTTTCGTCGCTTATCCTGACGGCCTTATCCGCCTACAGGGCGTAAAAAAGACGGCAGCGGGCTAGCCTATTCGACCGGATCACCATCGGGAGTTGGGCTGGGGCCGCCTCCCGATGAGTTAACAGGCGTGCCGGCGTATCGCCTTGCGGGGAGCCTTCTGCTTGGCGGACATCGTCCCAATGCCGGCTTCCCGAAGAATTCTCGTCTCCGCTTCCGCGCGTGGCATCGGCCTGCCGAGCAGGTAGCCTTGCACCTCGTCGTAACCTTCGGCTCTGAGCTTCGCGAGCTGTTCGGCGGTTTCGATGCCTTCAGCCAGCGTCACGGCGTTGAAGCCGGAGGCGATGCCGACGACGGCACGGACGATGGCGAGATTGCCGGGATCGGCCTCGATGCCGGCCACAAAGCTGCGATCGAGCTTTATCTTGTCGAAGGCAAAGGACCGCAGGTAGCTCAGTGAAGAATAACCCGTGCCGAAATCGTCGATGGCGATACGGATGCCGAGTTCCTTGAGCGCCCGAAGCAGGCACAGGCTTTGCGCCACTTCCGAGAGAAGCACGGATTCGGTGATCTCTATTTCAAGGCGGCCGGGACATAATCCCGTCTCGTCCAGGACGGAAACAATCGTCGCAAGCAGGTTCGCGTGCCGGAACTGATAGACGGACAGATTGATGGCGATCTTCAGATGACCAGGCCATTGCGCCGCGGTGCGGCAGGCCTCTCGAAACACCCACTCGCCGATCGGCACGATCATGCCGGTTTCCTCGGCGACCGAGATGAATTCCATCGGCAGGATCAGCCCACGCTCGGGATGCCGCCAGCGAACAAGGGCCTCGAAGCCTGAGAGGCCGTCGGTATCCAGCCGGATGATCGGCTGGTAGTAGAGCTCGAACTCGTCGTTCTGCAGCGCTTCGCGCAGCTCGATCGTCAGTTGATGACGCCGCTCGGCCTCGAGCCGCATCTCCGTCTGGTAAAAGCGATAGGTCGAGCGGCCGCTCTCCTTCGCCGCGTAAAGCGCCAGATCCGCGTCGCGCATCAGGACGTCGGCATCGTCAGCGTGGTCGGGCGCAAGCGCGATGCCGATGCTGCAGGTGACATGCTCGCGCACGCCATCGAGATCGAAGGGGCTCGCAAGCGACAACAGCAGCAGGTCGGCAAAACGCTGCGCGCGATCGGCATCGGTCATTTTCAGAACGAGCGCGAATTCGTCGCCGCCGAGACGCGCGACGAGATCGTTCTTCTCGGCAAGCCGAAGGAGGCGCTGCGCGACCTGGCGCAACAACGCGTCGCCGGCCGCATGACCCTTGCTGTCGTTGATATGCTTGAAATGATCGACGTCGATGTAGAGCAGTGCGATCGGTTCAGCCGCGGTCGCGCGCGCGACCTGCCTGACGATGCTTTCCGAGAAGAACGCCCGGTTCGGGAGGCCGGTGAGCGAATCGTGCATGGCAAGATGCGCGAGCTTGGCTTCGACGTCACGCTCCTCCGTGACATCCTGGGAAATTCCCAAGAGATAGCGTGGCGGCTGCCCTTCCGGCGCGGGCAGCGCACGTTTTGCGGTTCTCAAAATGCGGGGAAAGTCGTCTTCCCGCTCGATCGTCTCTTCAAAACTGATGGTGGATGCAGACTTGAATGCGCGCTCATCCTGCGCGCGGAAGAGCGCGGTCTGTTCGGGAGAAAAAATCGCCCTGTCCGTTTTGCCGAGCACATCCTTTGCCGGGTGTCCGACGATGACGCCGCAGGCCTCGTTGAAGAGGATATACAGTCCGTCGCGCTCCATATCCTTGACGAAGACGCCGACGGGGAGATTGTCGACGATGCTGTCGAGCAGCGATTGCGTATCCGTGACCTGCCGCCGCGCCGCATTAACCTCGGTACGGTCCTGGACGATCGCCAGGATCGCCGGCCTGCCTTCGAACCGGATTTCACGGCCATAGGTCAGCACTTCGAACGTCTGCCCGTTCGCCTTCAGATGCGTCCAGCGCTGTTCCTTCTCCACGTCCGTGCGGTGCTGCACGGCATCGCGCATGCGCTCGCGCTCCTTCTTTGGCCTGATGTCGAGCACCGTCATACGCCCATAGGCGTCGTCGCTATATCCATAGAGGTCGCGGGCCGCGTCGTTGACGATCAGGAATCGCAGCGTATCGGGATCATAGACCCACATCGGCGAAGGATGGGTCTTGAATAGAGACCGAAAATCGTCGTTCGGGGCGTCGGGCCCAGCTGAATTCATAAGCGGATCGACCTGGCGAATTCGGGTTGCAAATATCTAGGATCAAACATTCATAACGAAAAAAGTTAAATAAAATCAAAATGCTAACCCGCACAAACTTTAAGCAAAAGCCCACGAAATATGCAACCGAGCGCTTTATCCGGTTGAATTTTCGCCGAGGCTGTTCAGCGTTGAAACGACTTCCTGGATAGTCGCCAAGGTCGCCTTTGCTTTCTGTCGCTATAACGAAAATACGATCGGATATCTTGACAAAAGAGCCAGCTTCGCGGCACAGCTAACACTCCACTCTCTTATGGCAATCATCGCCGCGCCCTCTACATGCCTCCCCTATTGAACGGGAGGAGCAGGGTTACGGCGTGAGGACGCCGCCATTCCGAAGCCCGTTCGGAATCATTTCTCGTACAGCCAATCTCACCACGCGATTGTTTCAAAGCGAAAATTTGGAGGAAAAACCATGAAAACCGTCAGGCTCGGCAAAACCGGTCTCGAAGTCAGCCGCATCTGCTTTGGCTGCATGTCGTTCGGCAAGCAGACGGACGAACGTCCCTGGGTGCTCGGTCTCGACGAAGCCCAGCCGCTTTACAAGCGCGCCTGGGATGCCGGCATCTATTTCTTCGACACCGCCAACGTCTACGCACAGGGCACGAGCGAGGAGATTACCGGCGTTCTCCTCAAGGAACTGGCGCCGCGCCAGGAAATCGTTCTTGCCACCAAGGTCTTCGGCCGCATGCGCCCAGGCCCGAACGGCCAGGGCCTGTCGCGCGCCGCAATCATGTCGGAAATCGACAACAGCCTGCGCCGCCTCGGCACTGACTATGTCGACCTCTACCAGATCCACCGCTTCGACCCCTTCACGCCGGTCGAGGAGACCATGGAAGCGCTGAACGACGTCGTGCGCGCCGGCAAGGCCCGCTATATCGGCGCCTCTTCCATGTGGACCTGGCAGTTCGCCAAGCTTCAGCACGCCGCCGAACTGAACGGCTGGACGAAATTCGTTTCGAT
Source organism: Rhizobiaceae bacterium (assembly GCA_028865845.1). Classification (GTDB taxonomy): domain Bacteria; phylum Pseudomonadota; class Alphaproteobacteria; order Rhizobiales; family Rhizobiaceae; genus Rhizobium. The sequence goes on along the minus strand of JAGWJK010000167.1, from coordinate 1,128 downwards.
GCAAAATCAGGTGAGCCTCGCCTATCGCGAAGAAGAGCGCGAGATGCTGCCCTTCTGCAAGGATCAGGGCATCGCCACCCTGCCCTGGAGCCCTCTCGGCGGCGGCAAGCTGACCCGTCCCTGGGGTACGGAGACCAAGCGCGCCACCACCGACCGCTACAACAAATCCATGTATGAGAAGACCGGCGACCGCGACATCGTCGCCGCCGTCGAAGCGGTCGCCAAGGCGCGGGGCGTCAGCATGGCGCAGGTTGCCATGGCGTGGGTGCTGCAGAAGCCGGAAGTCACCTCGCCGATCGTCGGGGTCAGCAAGATGAGCCATCTGGAAGATGCCATCGCTTCCGACGACCTCGTGCTCACCGCCGATGAGATCAAGGCGCTGGAAGCCCCCTACCAGCCGCTGCACGTCGCCGGCTTCTGATCCGCCAGAGAGGAAAGACGCAAGCAATGAACAGGGAACCAATGGTCGCCGATATTCCTCAAATGGGATACGGCACATGGAATCGTCCGTCCGAAGAGGCCTATCAGGGCGTCATCTGGGCGCTGGAAGCCGGCTGCCGCCACATCGATACGGCCCAGGGCTACAACAACGAGCAGGATGTCGCCCGCGCCATCAAGGCATCCGGCATTCCCCGTGCCGACATCTTCATCACCACCAAGGTGAAGCCGGAGAACTTTGGACCGGGCCAGGTCGGCCCGTCCATCCGCGAGAGCCTCGACAAACTGCAGACCGACCAGGTCGATCTGCTATTGCTGCACTGGCCGTCGCCTCAGAACAAATACCCGCTGGAAGACTATGTCGGCCAGTTTCTGGAAGCTTATGATGCCGGCGTTGCCAAGCGCATCGGCGTATCGAACTTCACGAAGGCGCTGATCGACCAGACCGTCAAACTCTTCGGCGACAGAACGATCACCACCAACCAGGTCGAATGCCACGTCTACATGCAAAACCGGCCGATCGTCGATCATTGCGAAAAGCTCGGCATCCCGATCACCGCCTATTCGCCGCTGGCGCGCGGCAAGGTCGTCGGCGATCTCGTGCTCGAGGAAATCGGCAAGGCTCATGGCGCTGGCGGCGAGCAGATTGCACTGGCATTCCTGATGGCCAAGGGGGCAATCGTCATTCCT
>JAGWJK010000166.1 GCA_028865845.1 Rhizobiaceae bacterium | reverse complement strand
CAATTTTTGGCACGCTCGTACAGGCGTATCTCCGGCAACGTGCAATTACGGATTTACGCGGCACCGGGTGCCTGCATTTCCACCCGCGTTGCTACTATCGACCTGACGAGCATTCACCGACCGAAACCTGGCCGGCGATGATCGCGGCCGTCACCGACCTCGACGGAAAGATCACCGGGGCGCATCGCACCTGGCTCGACCCGCACCGGCGCGACAAAGCCCCGATCGACACCCCAAGACGGTCAATGGGAGAGCTTCTCGGCAACGCGGTCCGCTTCGGCACCGGGAACGAGGTGATGGCGGCCGGCGAAGGGATCGAGACGGTACTTTCGCTCCGACAGGTGTTGCCCGACATGCCGATGATGGCCGCCCTCTCTGCATCCCATCTCGCGGCCATCCTGTTCCCAGACACGCTGCGACGGCTCTACATCGTCCGCGATAACGATCCCGCGGGTGACGGTGCGCGCGATACCCTGATCGAACGGGCGAACGCGGTCGGGATCGAGGCGATCGTGATCTCCCCCGAGCTAAACGACTTCAACGAGGATCTCTGCACCCTCGGCATCGACGCGCTTCGGGCAGAAGCCCGCCAGCAGATCGCACCACAAGACGTCGCACGCTTTATGGCCCTAGCGGCATAGCCGGAAGGGAGAACGGAGCGGCGCGCATCGCTATGCCCGCAGCATGCACCAGCCATCGGAGAGGACCGCGCCTCGGCCTTCGAGGGGGCGATCGGCCCACAAGCCGGCCAGCCGGGCAATGGCGGCGGCCGACTATTTTCCGGCGGCGCGTGCCGCGCCTTTCCATCGCGAGGCAAAATAGCCGGCCTTAGCCATCGAGCCCTGCGCTCCGCTCCGGGTGCCCGGCCAGCCGGCCCGTGGGCTTCGTCGCCATGAAGGCCGCGAGGGTCGCGGTCCAACCGACGGAGCATCCCATGAGCGATCACGACGATTTCGAACCGCACCACGAAGCCTCCCCTACCGACCATGTCCTCAACGAACTTCAGCTCCATGGCTATCGCCCTTTTGCCGACGAGCCAGACCAACGACTTCTGCCTGATGGCAATGCGGTCGCGGGAGCAGTCGCCGACATCTTCGACGCGCTGATCGCCACCCTGGAAGATACCCGCCTCGAGCCCGACCTCGACGATCTCCTATGGTCGACTGTGAACGTCTTTCACCGTGCCACCGAGCGAATTTCCCGGGAATTGGACGACAACGAGCTGGCCCAGAAGCGCGGGCAACGTGAACAGGACGGCAGCGAGGTGAAATCGGTCGAACTCGAACGCCTGATCGCAGAAGGACAGACCCTGATCGAGCGTCAGAGCGCTTTCGAACTCATGCGCGACCAAGCCGCCGAACACTACGAACGCCAGGTCGGCAAGCCTTGGCTCCCGCGCAGCGGATCGAAGGTCAACCATCGCAACCTCACCTCGGCGATGATCGACAGCCGTGACTTCCTGATGGCGAAGAAGCGCGCGGACCAAGAGGTGCTCTTGCCGCCGGGCCCGAAGATCGTCGTCACCGGCGGGCTCGACTATGACGACCACAGGCTGATCTGGGCCAAGCTCGACCAGGTCCACGAGAAGCATCCCGACATGGTGCTGATCCACGGCAAATCGCCAAAGGGTACCGAGAAAATCGCCTCGCTTTGGGCGAAGAACCGCAACGTCCCTCAGATCGGCTTCGCGCCTGACTGGACGAAACACGGCCGGGCCGCACCCTTCAAACGCAACGATCAGATCCTGGAAATCGTGCCCAAGGGCGTGATGCACTTCCCCGGCACTGGCATCAACGACAACCTCGCCGACAAGGCCAAGAAGCTCGGCATCCCCGTCTGGAAGTTCGGCGGCGCATAAGCGCCGCCACTACTGTTCAGTCGAAGGCCGGAACGCTATAAATACCCGCCAATGGCCACGCCATTACCAACAACGGAATATGCGACGTGGCCAGATGAACAGCTTGGAGCAAATCAGGAAGGAATACGAAGAGCTTGCTGGCCTGCCGGCTGACGCCGACGGAATCGCGAAACGGCGCCGAGGCTATGACTTCGAGCGTTTGTTGAACAGGCTTTTCGTTCTCGACAATCTTGAGCCCCGCACCGGTTACAAGCCCGCCGGCGAACAGATCGACGGCTCCCTGTACCTAGACGGCCGCGTCTATCTTCTGGAAGCCAAGTGGCACGCGGACCCGCTGCCCGCATCGACGCTCTACCAATTCAAGGGCAAGGTTGACGGTAAGCTTGCCGGCACCATTGGCATCTTCATCTCGATGTCAGGTTACGCCGAAGACGCGGTGGACGCGCTCATCCTCGGCAAAGCGCTGAACATCATCCTGCTGGATAGCCGAGACATGGACGCGGCAATCCTCCGGGGCAGCGGATTCAAGAGCGTGCTCAAGCTCAAACTCCGCAAAGCGGCCGAGGAAGGTGCGATCTACTTCCCGATGGAAGGAAAACTCGTCACGGCCGAAGCCACGAGCACAGTACAAATCGACCTACTGCGCTACGACCATGCCACGGGCGACGTCGTGGAGACGCAGCCGGCACAACCCGCAGCAGCAGATTTGCTGATCGTTTGCGAAGGCGATTCCGATCGCGTGGTCATTGCCACGCTCGCCGAACGTATCCTTGCGGCCGCCGGCTCAAGACGCTCGATCAAGATCCTGACCGCAATGGGGAAAGTCACCATTCCACGTGTCGCAAACGCCATGTGGAACACATTCCACTCGGAATCAAAGGTGCTGATCGTGGTCGATGGCGACGATGACCCGACCGGAACAGCCTCAATGCTTGGAAAAGGCCTGGAGTTCGAAGACTGGATCGCCGCGATTCCCAACCCGTCGATCGAAAGCTGGCTCGACCTCGACCTTGCGGCACTGCGCCGTCGCGGCCGTAAGATCGCCGAGTCCCGCAAGGCGGCCGAAACACTCGATATCGGGGCGCTACGTCAGCGGGACGCGCAATTCGCTAAATTCTACGATGCCATCCTTGGGGTCTGATCGCTTCCGCTCCAGGAGAAGGACCACCCTGCTTCTCTGCGTCGATCCTTGGTCAGACCGATCGCTTGACGCCATCAACCCGTAAAGGGTCGGCTATGCAGGCATGCCGCCGCTATGGCTGCGCCTGCGCGGTGATTGCAGCGCTCAATCCGACACTTCGGACGCCTGTCAGCGGGGGATGGTCCTCCGCCCATCAGGAGCCCGATCGATGTCCCTCAACGACGCTCACGCCTTCGCCCTCAGCATCGCCACCACGCTTATGGCAGTCATCTTCATTTTCCGGGCCGGCGACGGCACGCTGTCGGTCACGCCTGCCAGCGAATACGATGGCGACCCCGCCGCCATCGTCCATGAAATCGACCCTTACGCCCCTTGATCGGGCGCCGCGCTAACGGGAGCGGAAATCCACAAGGATGTCCGCTCCCGGCGCGCGTCGTCCTGAGCTATAGTGCAGCCGCGCTGTGGTGGTGGTGGAAGGCGCGACCGTTTGACGTTGTCTTTACGGAGGCCATCATCATGATCATCCTCGCAATACTCGTGGCTATCGCCGCGATTGGCATCCTTTGCTGGCTGCTGTTCACGCTGGCGGTCTTCGCCTTGCCGACCTACGTCGGCCTAACCGCGATCACTTGGGCTCACAGCCTGGGCGCCGGGATGCCGGGCGCGATATTGTTCGGTGCCGCTGCCGGCGCGATCACGTTCGCCTTCGGACCCCTGCTCATCACCATGGCGCGGCCGATGTGGCTGAAGCTGATCGTGTCGGCAGCCTTCGTCGCTCCGGCGGCGGTCGCCGGCTTCCATGCCACCCACGGCATCGTCAAGCATCTCATGCCGTCCGACGGGTGGCAGATCACCTTCTCCGTCATCGGCGGGGTCGCGGTCGGCATCACGGCCTTCGTGCGAGTCGCTGGAATGGCGGCGTTACCGGCCCCGTCTGGACGGGGCCTCGCACGGGTCTGATCGCCGTCATCGCCGTCAGGAGGGTCAGGACAGCGGTCTCGCGGTCGCTCTCGTCGTCTCACGTCAATGGGATGGGCGGGTGTGGCGCGGATCTTAACGCTAGACCGGAGAAGCCGTCCTCGTTGGAGCGCTGCGGGGGCCGAGCCACGCTTCGGCTGGGGAACAGAGCAACCGACAAGGTGATCTCTCCGGCAGCGGCAGAAGCCCACAATGCGGTAAACCTCAGCCCGGCGGGCGCAGACGAAGCCGGTGAGCCCGTGGTGAACGCCGGGTCGTCGATGCGGGATGGCCGCCATGTTCTCCGATAACTGACCGTACCCAGACCGCTCCAAAACGGCCTCTTCAATGGCCTGATCTGGCCGAAGGGCGGCTGCGCCTCGATCGACTATGACGCAACAGCCGCGTCAAACTTTCTTCCCCTGCCGGCTGCGCCGTCATTCCTCGCGAAACAAGAAAGCCCTCCTTAGCCGTCAGGCCCCTACGGGGTGCGCCGTCAATCGCCATCGGCCTGTCGATCGCCATCGAGGCCGCAATGGTGCGGGCTCGGAAACGGAAATCGGAGACTTACAATGGCGACCATCGGCAACTTCAAGAAGACCGGCTCGAACGAATTCACCGGGGAAATCGTCACCCTCAGCGTCCAGGCCAAGAACGTCCGCATCGTCCCCGACATGCGCGCCACCGGCGAAAACGCCCCTAGCCACCGGGTTCTGGTTGGCCGCGTCGAAATCGGCGCCGCCTGGTCCAAGCGCTCCAACGAAGGCCGCGACTACCTCGGCCTCAAGCTGGATGATCCGAGCTTCAACGCCCCGATCTACGCAAACCTCTTCGACGACGAGGAAGGCGAAGGCTTCTCGCTGATCTGGTCCCGCCCGATGGGCCGGCGCGGCGACTAAGGCCCCCGCGCGAGGCCCCGGCCGAAAGGCCGGGGCCTCCGACGCGCCGAACGACCGAATCGGTTCATCGGACGGGAGACCGTAGAGCTGGCTGCAAGGCGCATTTGGCCTCGCCAACAATCGACAAGACGACTATTATAGTCGTTTTCGTGGCGTGCGGAGTCCGGACTGTAGGAGGTGGTCATGCATGATCACCGCCCGACAATCTCGGGCCGCCCGCGCGCTACTTGGTTGGAATCAGGAGACGCTCGCTGACAAGGCCCTGGTGTCGCTGACCGCACTCAAACGCGTTGAGTCCGCCAGCGGTCTCGCCGTGCACGAGTCTACCAGCGATCAAGTCCGGCGAGCACTTGAGGAAGCGGGCATCGTCTTCCTCAGCTCGGACCAAGGCGAAGGGGTGATGATTGTTCGGAAAGACCGTCAGCGAGCGCAGCCACGCTCTTGAGCATAGCAACGCCGCAACGCGCCGTCGTATTTACGCTACGACCGCCGTGCAAACTCCCTCCGTTTCGGATATGACCCGGTCGGGACGTTAACTATGAGCGCTAAATCCGACTTTCTCGACCAACCGCCGAGCGACGCACGGCTGACAGATTACGATCGTGAGCATCTCGCCACCTACCTCCGCTTGCTCGACGCGGAAAGCGAAGGTGCGCCTTGGGAGGAAGCCGCGCAGGTCATCTTCGGCGTCGACCCGAAGGCGGACCACGCCCGCGCGCTGCGCCTGCACGAGAGCCATCTGGCCCGCGCTCACTGGATGAGGAACAACGGATTCAGGGAATTGCTCAAGTCTTCAATGCATTAAGAATTTGCCGCGAGGTGATGCACTTAACGCATCACGCGCACTCCCCTTCGGGCTTCCCAAGTAGGCACTCAACCGAGAATCGTTCGGGCCTATAGACCTCGCTTTAACCGAGGCATGGGAGGCCAAATTGATGCCGGGGCAAGGCACATGGCGGATCTCAACCGCCTACGACTATGTCGACAAACTTGATGCTCCGGACTTGGCCTGGGAGTTCCTGCGGCGCAATTCCGAGTACCAACATGACTATGCGCAACTGAAGGGCGATGGCTTAAACGACCAAGAGGCCGCCGCCGCCCTTTCCGACAAATGGGGGTTATCCTTTCGCGGCAGACCCCGACCAGCCAGCACCCGACGCGAACGTAGCATGGACGGCGAAGGCGGACCCATGGACTGTGGTTCTCCAGACGGACGTTTTCGCTTTGCCTGCCGCGGCAAGTGAAAAAAAGCCAAGCACACCGCCCAACCTAGACGAATACATCCGCATCCGCGTCGGCGGCGAAACCCTGCGGCTCCATCTCGCCGGAGCCACACCCACCGCAGTCCCGGGCTCCGCAGTCGTACTAATGGACGACGCAACGCCAGACCGGCTCGAAGCCATTGCTCGATACTGGCGCGGACTGAACGCACCATCAATTCCACCCGATCCGAGGATCACCCCACAGCGCCGGCAAAGGCTAAGGCAGATGCTGCGCGCCGTCGACGCGCGCCTTGAACGCGAGACCTACCGTGCAATCGCCACGGTGCTCTATCCCCAGCACCACACCGACGCAGCATCCTGGGCCGGCGATGCTATTCGCGAGACGATCATACGACTGTCCCGCGACGGAATGAGGCTCGTCGACGGCGGGTACCGCGACCTGTTGAGGCGCGCCCGCAAACCCTGACACCTCCCCGAGAGGTGTCGAATTTTCACCCGAACCTTCGACATCGCGAAACAGGCCCAAGCGAACGACCGTGCGCTGGAACCGCCGCCGACACTCGGCGGCCCGCCAGCACAACACGGAGCCCTACGCTCATGGCCGAAGCTGCGACCGCCAAGGAACCTCCCCGCTACCTGAACACACCGGAGGCTGCACGCTTCCTAAATTTGTCGGGCCGCACCCTCGAAAAACACAGGACGTATGGCACCGGGCCCGTCTTCAAGAAGCTCGGCGGCCGCGTTGTTTACGATGTGGCCGACCTCCAAAGCTGGGCGGATCGCGGCAGCAAGAAATCGACCGCGGACAGCGACACGGTGCTGCCGGCGAAACGGCAATACGCGAACGGCGCGGCAGCATTCCGCGCACAGCACCGCTGAGCCGAGCGCAAATGTCCGCGCGCCATCACAGCAGCGAACGCGAACAGCTCGATCTCTTTCGAGCGCTGCCGGGCGACCTGGCGCCGCGCGACGCGCAGGACTTGATGGCCTACCCGTTCTTCGCGCTTGGAAAGTCCAAGCGGATCGCACCAATCAACTTCAAGACCGGGTCAGTCGTCATCCGCGTAGAGGCGGTTCCGGAGCACGGGATGGCGACCATTTGGGACGCAGACGTGCTCATCTGGGCAGCGTCCCAGATCGTCGAAGCGCGCGATCACGGCTTGCGATCTTCTCGCTTGATGGCGACCACACCCTACGAAATCCTACAGTTCATCGGTCGCGGCGTCAGCTTGCGCGACTACGATCGCCTGAAAGCGGCGCTCGACCGGCTTCAGTCGACCACCGTGGCGACGTCCATTCGCCAACCAACCGAACGGCGGCTGCACCGTTTCTCCTGGATAAACGAATGGAAGGAGCGAGCCGACGCGAGAGGTCGGCCGCTCGGCCTGGAATTGATCGTGCCGGACTGGTTCTACGGCGCCGTCATGGACGACGCGCTCGTGCTGACAATCGACCGCAACTATTTCAACCTGACAGGTGGTTTGGAACGCTGGCTTTACCGCCTCGTGCGCAAGCACGGGGGCAAGCAGGAATACGGTTGGAGCTTCGATTTCCCGCATCTGCACGCGAAGTCGGGAAGCCTCTCCCCGCTCAAACATTTCGCCTACGACATCCGCGACATCGTCCGCCGCCAGCCGCTACCGGGCTATCGCCTGACCATCGATCAGCACCCCGGCGGCCCCGAAATCCTTTCGTTCAAACCGATCGACCCGAACGCGCTCGGCATTCCGCGCCAGCGACGCCGCTCGACCACGCGCCCTGGGGATAAG
>JAGWJK010000165.1 GCA_028865845.1 Rhizobiaceae bacterium | reverse complement strand
GTTCATCCTTTAGCGAGGACGGCAAGATGTGCGTATTCGGAGTACTCGGTGCAGAGGCTGGCGGATTGTCGCTCGAAGTCGCCAACGAGATACTCGGGTTCTTTCAACGGTGTATCGACGATCTGACGACAAGAATCGGCGGCAAAGATGCGCAAGCCAAGGCGTTCCAGATAATGGCTGCGCTGGAAGGCGGTGTGATCCTGGCGGGTATTTACAAGGATGTTCGCGCGTTTGATCAATCGGTCGCGGCTCTTGTCGCATAGTCAATCCAGTCAAGCAGCTACCGCGCGGAATCATTCGATAATCCGTTAGCCGTCTCAATGGACTTCGGTCGCGGATCGCAGCCGGCTGGCAATGGTAGATGATGGCGGCGTGTCGATTCCGCTCGGCCGATTTAAGTCGGTGAGTTTCCCTTCGAAGTGATCCCGCTTCGACAAATGCCACGAGCGAATGCCGGCACCGCGAGCAAATCATTCCCAGATGCACCCATCTCATGTCGCGGCGTCAGAATCACGACCAGAGTCACATCGCGTTATGGCGGACGAGAGCACGTCCGCCCGCCTCCGATCACTAAAAATCTTGGGGCCGGTTCCTACAAGACATCAAGAACATCAGGGGGCAAGTTCACACCGACAGCGTGTCGGTGGCTGCTTGCCGTGCCCGATTGCGGGCCGTCTGAACCTGAACGCTCTTGGGCGCCTTCAGGAGGCCTTTTTTGGGGCGGGCGCGCAAATCCGGCATATTTGTCACCCTATCGATAGATAGGCATTGACACACACCAAATGCTTGGCTATCACTTTCTCATCAATCTATCGATAGATAGTCAAAGGCCGACTGATCGACCCTGTAGGAGGTTAAAATGACGGACGAAGATACCAATTCGAGAGCCGAGCGCCCTGCGCAGAAGTCCCCCGCTGGTCGCCGGATCAAGGTGCTGGGCGTATCGCTAATTGCAATAGCCGCCGTTGTCGGCGGCGTGGTCATGGGTCCGCGCTTTCTTACGCACGCAACTGAAGCAGCTCCCGCACCGCAGCCGCCTGCTGTCTCGGTAAGCACTCCGGTTCAATATGACGTGAACAAGCGCCTTACATTGCTCGGTCAGTTCTCGGCCGTGCAGCAAGTCGAGTTGCGTGCGCAGGTTGGCGGTACTCTGACGAAGATCGCTTTTAAGGATGGCGACATCGTCCAGAAGGGAGACCTGCTCTTCCAAATCGATCCGACGCCATACGAAATTCGGTTCAGCGAAACCAGCGCCGCTCTCGCGAGCGCGCAGACCCGCCTCGATCTGGCCAACATCGAGACGAACCGCGCCACTTCGCTGGAAAAGAACGGCGGCGGCACGACGCAGAATGCCGACCAGAAGGCAGCCGAGCAGCGCGCCGCACAGGCTGCCGTGGATGCGGCTGCCGCTGATGTCCGCGACGCCCAGTTCGATCTAGACCGGACGCGTATTATCGCTCCCTTCACGGGCCGGATTGGCGCCCATCTCGTTTCGGAAGGCAATTTGATTGCCGGCAGCCGCGCAGCCACCAGTCCCACCACTCTATTGGCCACGATCGTTTCGACGGATTCGCTCTATCTGAACTTCGATATGAGCGAAGCGGATTATCTCGCTTTCCAGCGTGAGCGTCAGAAGCAGACAGGCCCACTCGCAGGCAAGGTCAAGATCGCGCTCGCGGACGAGAAGGACTTCAACCACATAGGCACGCTCGATTTTGTGGACAACGTGTTGGATCGCTCGAGCGGCACGATCCACGCCCGTGCGACCGTGGCGAATAGCGAGGGCCTCCTCACCCCCGGCGGCTTTGCTCGCATCAGGGTGGCGGTGGCGCCTGCTAGTCCCGCCCTACTTCTTCCGGATGCGGTTATCATCCCCGATCAGTCGGAACACATCGTCCTGACCGTCAACAAAGACAACGTGGTCACGCCAAAACAAGTCGAAGTCGGCGACATACGCGAGGGTCTTCGCGTCATCCGCTCCGGGCTCGACGCATCGGATCGCGTCATCGTCGATGGCCTGCCGGCGGCGCATGCCGGATCGACCGTCGCTCCCCATGACAAACAGCTTCCGCCGGTTACCGACTAAGGCAGCCAGAAATTAGAACCGAGGCTTAGTCCAGCTATGAGACTTTCTCACTTCTTCATTGACCATCCGCGGTTTGCCGCGGTGATCAACATCTTCATCGTGATATTCGGCGCAGCGGCTTCATTTTTCCTCCCGGTTGCCCAGTACCCGGATATCGTCCCACCAACCATACAAGTCGTTGCCGGCTATCCCGGCGCTTCGGCCGAAGTCGTCGCCAGAACCGTTGCGACACCGCTTGAACAGGCGATCAACGGTGTCGAGGGGATGGATTACATCAGCAGCCAGTCCACCGGTAACGGCCAGCTGACGATCACAGTGATCTTCAAGATCGGCTCTGACCCGAACACTGACCTGTTGCTGACGCAGAGCCGTGTCCAGGACACCCTTTCGCGGCTTCCGCAGGAAGTCCAAGCACAGGGCGTGCAGGTGAAGAAGACGATTCAGGCCTTGCTGCTCGGCGTCCACTTCTACTCGCCGAACGGTACGCGCAGCGTCGAATACATGTCGAACTACATGCTCAAGGTCCGCGACCAGATCGCGCGCCTGCCTGGCGTCGCCGACTTCCAGATCTTTGGTGAACGCCAGTATGCGATGCGCATCTGGATCGACCCGGACAAGGCGGCAGCCAACAGCATCAGCGCCAACGAAATTCTGCAGGCACTTCGCGCTCAGAACGCCCAGGTATCAGCCGGCGTGCTCAACGCCCCTCCGATCCAGACGGATGCGGCCTACCAGATCAACGTGGAAGCACTCGGCCGCCTGACGACGCCGGAACAGTTCGGCAACATCATCGTCAAGAACGATGGCCAAGGTCGCGTCACCCACATCCGTGATATTGGCCGCGTCGAGCTCGGATCTGTCGACTACGGTTCCGTGGCCTATGCCGATCGATATCCGTCAGCCCCGTGGTTTGCAATCGCAACACCCGGCGCCAACGTCGTCCAGGTCGAAAACGAAATCTGGGACAAGATGGCGGAACTCAAGAAGACGTTCGCGTCGGACATGGACTACATCAAGATCTACGATCCGACGACGTTCGTCAGCCAGTCGATCCATGAAGTTGTCGAGACGATCTTTATCGCGATTATTCTCGTCGTCGGTGTCGTCTTCGTGTTCCTGCAGACCTGGCGCGCAACGATCATCCCGGTCGTTGCCATTCCGATCTCGCTGCTCGGCACCTTCGTCATCCTTTCGCTCTTCGGCATCTCGATCAACAACCTGTCCCTCTTCGGTCTGATCCTTGCGGTGGGCATCGTTGTGGATGACGCAATCGTCGTGGTCGAGAACGTCGAACGCAACATGGCCATGGGAATGAACCCCAAGGATGCCGCACACAAGACGATGGATGAAGTCTCCTCGGCGCTGATCGCTATCGCCGTTACGCTCTGTGCGGTCTTCGTGCCTTCCGCCTTCATCAGCGGCATTTCGGGCCTGTTCTTCACACAGTTCGCCGCGACGATCTCTGCATCGACGATCATCTCGGTCATCGTCTCCCTCACGCTTAGCCCAGCACTCTGCGCTGTCCTGTTGAAGCCGCACCATCACGTGCAAAAGCGCGGCATCGCAAAGCTCGTCGGCAAGCTGTTCGGTGGCTTCAATCGTGGTTTTGAATGGCTTTCTCACAGCTACGGCCGGATTACCGGGAGATTGGTGAGGGCAACTGCAATTGTCGGCGTCGTATATGTCGCCCTGATCGCCCTTACCGCCTTTCAAATGTCGCGTCTGCCCACGGGCTTCATCCCCGAGCAGGACATCGGCTACCAGGCTGTCGTTGTCATCCTGCCCCCTGGCTCCAGTCTGGAGCGCACCGATGCTGTCGTCCGCGAGGTCAACGACATCGTTCTGAAGGTCCCTGGCGTCGAGCACAACTCTCCCGTCGCAGGCCTGGACGTGACAACGTCGACCATTGCCCCGAATGTGGGCACGGTGTTCTACTCCCTGCCGTCGCTCTATAACAAGCATGTCCCGGGGATCACCGCCGCGACCATGCTTCCCAGGGTTCGCGCGGCTCTGGCCGGCGTCAAGGATGCTGTCGTCATCGTCGTCAATCCACCTGCTGTCCAAGGTCTCGGTTCCGCTGGCGGATTCAAGCTGATGGTCGAAGACCGCGGCGACCATACGCCCCAGGAACTTGCAGACGCGACGAATACCCTGGTTGCGGCGGCCAACAAGGATCCGACGTTCGCAGGCGTATTCACGCTCTATAACTCGGGTGCTCCGTCACTTTTCGCCGATATCGACCGCGAGAAAGCAGAGAAAGTAGGCCTGACCCCAACCGACGTGTTCTCGACGTTGCAGCTCTATATGGGTTCGCAATACGTGAACGACTTCAACTATCTCGGCCGGACCTACCAGGTTCTCGCCCAGGCCGACCAGCGCTTCCGCAAATCCGCGGATGACATCAGCCGCCTGAAAGTTCGCAACACCAGCGGCGAAATGGTTCCGATCGGCGCAGTCGCGAGCTTCAGAGACGACACGACGCCTTACCGTCAACCCCGCTATAACCTCTACCCGGCCGCCGACGTTCTCGGTACCGCGGCCCCAGGAGTAGCTTCGGGCACGGCAATCGACAGGATGAACGAACTTGCACAGCAGGTTCTGCCTCCCGGCTTTGGCATCGAATGGACGGAATTGTCCCACCAGCAGGAACAGCAGGGAATTCCGACGGTTGTGATCTTCGCCGCCTCCGCCCTGTTCGTCTTCCTGGTCCTGGCCGCCCAGTACGAAAGCTGGAAGCTGCCACTGGCGATCGTCCTGATTGTACCGATGTGCCTGCTGGCCTCGGCAACTGGTCTCAGCATCCGGGGAATGCCGATCGACATTCTCGCTCAGATCGGTTTCGTGGTCCTGGTCGGCCTGGCAGCCAAGAACGCGATCCTGATCGTCGAGTTTGCCAAGCAACATCAGGAACAAGACCACAGCACCCCAGAGGATGCTGCGGTGGAAGCAGCGAAAGTTCGCCTGCGCCCGATCCTGATGACGTCCTTCGCGTTCATTCTCGGCGTGTTCCCGCTCGCCGTCGCCACAGGTGCTGGTGCCGAAATGCGCCAATCGCTTGGCACCGCGGTGTTCTCGGGCATGCTCGGCGTCACGCTTTTCGGCCTTATCTTCACACCCGCATTCTATACCTTCATTCAGAAGCGAGGGCACAAGTCGGCTTCGGCACCCGAAGTGGTGACGGATAAAGTCCACGCGGAAGCCTGATGAAATCGTGCTGAGCGGGTCACCGCTCAGCGCACCCTTTTTGCGACAGCCAGGCAGCAGTATCGAAACTGTCGATGCTTCGCCACCGCGGACTTAAGATCTCCAAACGTTGAACGCGATCGATGTCGGGACGCGGCAATCGTTTGCAGACCAAAACTGAAAGAATTAAAGGAGCGTTCCATGAACGTCGTGCCTTCAAATATGAAGCTCTCTCAAGGAGACGGCCTGTGGCCACGGCGCCGCCACGCGATTCTCGATTGGCTGGTCAACGAGACCCAAACGGAACGGTACATCGACAACATCTTCGTGGAGATGTGCCAAAGGCTAATTGCTGCGGGTGTGCCCGTTGCCCGCGCCACGCTGCACTTCCGGACCTACCATCCGCAATGGCTCGGGGCTCGCATCTACTGGTACGCCGGAATGGCAGAGGCTGCGATCGACACCTTCGATTACGGCGTCGAAAGCACCGACGAATTCCTGCTCAGCCCTGCAAACGAACTGCGGCTTGGCGCTGAGGAGGTCCGACAGCGTCTCGACAAACAACCGATCGAGCGTCCCTGGCCTATCCTCGCCAAGCTCGCCAACGAAGGGTTGACCGACTATATCGCACTCCCGATCCATCACACGCTGGGGCAAAGCCACATGGTCAGCTTTGCGACGAACACGGTGGACGGCTTCCGGGTAGAAGATATCGCATTCCTTAAAGATCTGGTACCCGCACTATCCTTGGTGTCCGAAATTCGCATCAAGAATGTGCTGGCACGGACACTCCTCGAAACCTATGTCGGCCCGCGTGCAAGCGAACAGATCCTGGCGGGAGCGACGACGCGCGGCAGTGGCGCAACTGTTAGTGCCGCGATCATGATCTGCGATCTGCGCGACTTCACTCGTATTTCAGATCTTTGGCCTCGCGACGACGTCATCGAAATGCTGAACTCCTATTTCGACGCCATTTCGGAGCCCATCGAGAAAAACGGTGGCGAGATCCTGAAATTCCTGGGAGACGGGTTGCTGGCTATCTTTCCGCTGGACCAGGAAGAGGCTTGCTGCAAGCTGCTCGCTTCGATCCAGGAAGCAAGATCCAACATGGCAAAGCTGAACGAGCAAAATGCGGGAAAGAACAGGCCTATCCTGAAGTATGGTGTAGGCGTCCATCTCGGCGATGTAATGTACGGCAACATCGGATCGAGCAAGCGGCTTGACTTTACGGTTGTCGGCCCCGCCGTTAACATCACTTCGCGGCTCGAAGGCCTCACCAAGGAAGTCGGGCGGCCGGTGCTTATGTCTGGCGCTTTCGCGGACGCTGCGAAGTGTCGCTCCGGGCTGGAGAGGATCGGGCTCTTCCCCTTGAAAGGCCTCGGCGAGCCGATCGAGGTCTTTTCGATGAACGATGGCCTGTGAGCGGCCGCTCGATCGCATATCGAAAGGCAGACGTCGCAATGCATGAATCGAACAACCTCGATGACACGCCTGCCTCGAGATGGATACTCCCGGTGTCGATTTTCGGCAGCGCGCTCGGTTTCATCGACAGCTCGGTCGTCAACATTGCACTGCCGATCATTCAACAGGAGCTTCAGGCGCCGCTTGCCGTCATCCAGTGGATAACCAACGGCTATCTTCTCACGCTCGCAAGCCTCGTGCTCATCGGCGGGGCCGCGGGCGATCGATGGGGCACGCTTCGCACCTTTATCGTGGGGCTTTCGGTTTTCACGATCGCGTCCGCGATTTGTGGGGTCGCGCCGTCGGCATCGATTCTCATCGGCGCGCGGATTCTGCAAGGAGCTGGAGCTGCCTTTCTAATTCCGACGAGCCTTGCGCTCATCAGCAAGAATTATCGCGGGGAAGAACGTGCCAAAGCGATCGGAACGTGGGCGGCCTCCGGGGGAATCCTGATGGCGCTTGGGCCGCCCATTGGGGGTTGGCTTGTCTCGACCATCGGCTGGCGTGCTGTCTTCTTCATCAATATTCCGGTTGCAGCGGTCGCTCTCAGCCTGTCTACCTTGATCGTCCTTCGGGCTGGCGACACCCATGGGCGACGGCTGGATGTGCTCGGCGCTGCCTTGGCGACCGCGACACTCGCGATCCTCACCTATGGATTGGTAGAGGTGGGAAAAAGCAATTCCGTAGTAGGCCTGACTGCGGTTAGCCTTGCTCTACCATTGGCGGTCGCGTTCATCATACTTGAGCGGGGAAGCTCTGCCCCGATGATACCGATGCAGCTTTTCGCGAACCGCACCTTTGCCGGCGTGAATACGCTGACGGTCATTCTCTATGGAGGTCTTGGAGCAGCAGTGTTCCTGTTGCCCTATTCGATGATCAGGCTGCATTTCTATACGCCGGCGCAAGCCGGATTCGCGTTCATGCCGCTTTCGCTGACCTTCGGGATCGGCTCACGCGTCTTTTCTCCGTTTATCGAAAAGCTCGGTACACGCTTTCTGCTGAGTGCGGGCGCAATCGTCATTGCGACCGGCTTCGCAACCTTTTCAGTTTTCGCGGAAAATGGCAGTTATTCAACCACTTTCCTGCCCGGATTGATTCTGATCGGGCTCGGGCTCACCTTCGCTGTCC
>JAGWJK010001291.1 GCA_028865845.1 Rhizobiaceae bacterium | reverse complement strand
CAGTGAGTTCGCCGCGCTCGGTCATGCCACGGACGAGACCAAGCATTTCGTCGGCTTCGGCCGGCGTCAACACCGAGGTCGGCTCGTCGAGAACGAGGAAGCTGCGGCCGAGATAGAGCTGCTTGACGATCTCCAGCTTCTGCTTTTCGCCGGCGGCGAGTTCGCTCACCGGCCGCTCCAGCGGGATCTTGAAGGGCATGCGCTCCATGAACGCCGCGAGATCCTTGCGCTCCTTTGCCCAGTTGATAACAGCAGGCACCTCGGCGCGGCTGATGACCAGGTTTTCCGCGCCGGTGAGCGACGGGACCAGGGTAAAGTGCTGGTAGACCATGCCGAGACCGTAGGTCGCCGCATCCTTCGGGGAGGCAATCGTGACTTCCCGGCCATCCACGGACAGCGAGCCCGAGGTTTGATGGTAGAAGCCCATGATGCATTTGACGAGCGTCGATTTGCCGGCGCCGTTTTCGCCAAGCAGCGCGTGGAACGTGCCGGCGGGGATGTTGATCGAAACATGGTCGAGCGCGGTGAAGCTGCCGAAGCGCATCGTCATGTCGAGGGTCTGGATGCCGACGGCTTTGCCGGCCTTGGGAAGAGGCGTGTCGCGGATCGTGCTCATGGCAGCTGGCTCACCAGAGTTTCGGAGTTCGAGACGGAGCCGAACACCCCGCCCTGCATCTTGACCATCTTGATCGCAGCGAGGTGATTGCCGTAGTCCGTCGCGCCGCAGCAATCTTCGAGCAGCAGGCATTCGAAACCGCGGTCGTTGGCTTCGCGCATGGTGGTGTGGACGCAGACGTCGGTGGTGATGCCGGTCAGAATGATGTTTTCGATGCGCTTCTGATTGAGGATCAGCTCGAGATCCGTGGCGCAGAACGAGCCCTTGCCCGGCTTGTCGATGATGGTCTCGCCTTCGATCGGATAGAGCTCGTCGATAATATCCCACCCCGGTTCACCGCGTACCAGAATTCGCCCGCATGGGCCGGGGTCGCCGATGCCGGCATTGATGCGCTGCGAGCGCCAGCGCTTGTTGGCCGGCAGGTCGGCGAGATCGGGGCGATGGCCTTCGCGGGTATGGATGATGTGATAGCCCTTGGCGCGCATGGCGGCGAGCACCTTCTTGATCGGCTCGATCGGCGCGCGCACCAGCGACAGATCGTAGCCCATGTGGTCGACGTAACCACCCGTACCGCAGAAATCGGTCTGCATGTCGATGATGATCAATGCCGTGTTGTCGGGCCGCAGAGCGCCGTTGTAGGGCCACGGATAGGGATCGGCGTCGAGATAGGTGAGTTTTTCACCGGTCAGCGCGGGAGCCGAGAGGTTGTTCATGGCTGATCTCCTATTTCGTCAACGACAGGGCTCCCGGCGCGCCGGCGAGCGAACGGGTGGGGGAGGATGTGGCAATCATGATGACAAGGGTGAGCACATAGGGTGCTGCGTAAAACAGGTAGTATCCCTGCGTCACACCGACCGACTGCAGCGCCGGGCCGAGCGCGCCGGCGCCGCCAAAGAGCAGGGCGGCGAGGAAGCAGCCGATCGGATTCCAGCGGGCAAAGATGACCAGAGCCACCGCCATCAGGCCTTGCCCGGAGGAAATCCGCTCGTTCCACG
>JAGWJK010000164.1 GCA_028865845.1 Rhizobiaceae bacterium | reverse complement strand
CTCCAGCCACCCGATTCACAGCTCAGGCGGTGGTGCCAAGTGGTTTTTGCCGCTGTTCGGCGTCGTCGTTCTCGCCGGCCTTGCCTACGTTGCCTATGCCCTCGGACGCGATCTGACCAGCGCAACCGCTGTTCCGTGGATCCTGCTCGGCCTCGCATTGCTGATCGCGCTTGGTTTCGAATTCGTTAACGGTTTCCACGACACGGCGAATGCCGTCGCCACCGTCATCTACACCCGCTCGCTGCCGGCCGAATTCGCCGTCATCTGGTCGGGCTTCTTCAACTTCCTCGGCGTTCTGACCTCCACCGGCGCAGTTGCCTTCGGCATCCTGGCGCTGCTGCCCGTCGAGCTGATCCTGCAGGTCGGCTCCGGTTCCGGTCTCGCCATGGTCTTCGCGCTGCTCACCGCCGCCATCATCTGGAACCTCGGCACCTGGTATCTCGGTTTGCCGGCCTCGAGCTCGCACACGCTCGTCGGTTCGATCATTGGCGTCGGCCTTGCCAACCAGTTCCTGGCGCCGGCCGGCTCCGCCACGAGCGGCGTCGACTGGTCGCAGGCAAGCAGCGTCGGCATGTCCCTGCTGGTTTCGCCGATCGTCGGCTTCGGCCTTTCGGCGCTTCTGCTGCTGGTCGCCAAGGTATTGATCCGCAACAAAGCGCTCTACGAAGCGCCGAAGACCAACGCCCCGCCGCCGCTGTGGATCCGCGTCCTGCTGATCTTCACCTGCACCGGCGTCAGCTTCGCCCACGGCTCGAACGACGGCCAGAAGGGCATGGGCTTGATCATGCTCATCCTCATCGGTCTTGTACCGACGGCATTCGCGCTGAACCGCACGCCCGACATCAACTATCTCGAAGCCTATAAGACCGCGTCCGCACAGGTCGAAACCGCACTCGGCAAGTACGTAAAGCCCGGTGTCGCCACTCCGGCCGATCCGAAAGCTGCCGTCAGCGATGCGGTCAAGAGCAAGACCTGGACCGACGCCACCACCCCGGCGCTGCAGGCCTATATCCATGCCACCAGCGTCGAAGTCGCGGCCTATCCGTCGATCGAGAAGCTGCCGAACGGCCTCGTCGGCAACGTTCGTAACGACATCTACCTGATCGGCGAAGCACTGAAGCTGATCGACAAGCAGAAGCTGCTGCCGATGAGCGCCGACGACCTCAAGGCCGTGACGCAGTATCACGCCTCGGTCGACAACGCGACCAAGTTCATCCCGCTCTGGGTCAAGGTCGCCGTCGCCCTGGCACTTGGCCTTGGCACCATGGTCGGCTGGAAGCGCATCGTCGTCACCGTCGGCGAAAAGATCGGCAAGACGCACCTGACCTACGGCCAGGGTGCTGCCGCCGAAGTCGTCGCCATGCTGACTATCGGCATGGCCGACCACCTCGGCCTGCCCGTTTCGACCACCCACGTTCTGTCGTCGGGTGTGGCCGGCACCATGGCCGCCAATGGTTCGGGCCTGCAATGGTCGACCGTGCGCAACATGCTGATGGCCTGGATACTGACCCTGCCGGCATCGATCGCGATCGCCTTCGTGCTCTTCGTCATCCTGCGCCAGGTCTTCTGATCGGCCTCAAGGCAGCGACCAACACAAAGAAATGGCGTCCCTCGAAGGGCGCCATTTTTCTTTTCCGAACAAGACATCACGCCCCGATATGATCGAGGCCGGTCGTCCCATGTGTCAAACCCGTCGCCTTATCTTAGCGGGGCGGATTCCCGCTTGTTGCCGTTGGCCCCGAGGCCGGAAATCTTGGCGAGTTCCGAACGCCGGCTGGCATAGCTCTGCGCCACCATCGGATAGTTGGAGGCAAGCCCCCATTTCTCGCGGTATTCCTCCGGCGTCATGCCGTAATGGACGCGCAGATGCCGTTTCAGCGTCTTGAAACGTTTGCCGTCCTCAAGGCAGATAATGTAGTCGCTCGTCACCGATCTCTTCAGATCGACGGCAGGCACCGGTTTGCTGCGTTCGACGGAGGCGCCTGTTCCGTCCAACGACGAAAGCGCGTCGTGCACATCGCTGATCAGCCGGGAAAGCTCGCCGGCCGCAACCGAATTATTACTGACATAGGCGGAAACGATCGTCACGCAGCCATCGAACACCGCGGGTCTTTCGGACTGCGATGCGTCTCTCTTCCTGGCGAAGGCATCCATCATGGTCTCCTCGATTTCGTTTGACCTCATTTGCATCGTCCTGTGGTTGGTTCGCACTCAATTCCAAACGCCTGGTCACCTTGGTGCCCGGTCTTATTGGTTTATAGGGGTCGCCGCGCGGCTTGTGGTCACCACCACGCAGCCCTTGCCGATCGTCGGCACCAGCAGCGTCTGCAACCCGCTCGGCAGCGTGATCACGGGAATTCCCTGCAACGAGATGCCCGCCTTGCTGCCCTTCGGCAGGCTCGAGGCGAACTCCCCGCAATCCTGCGCCACGGGCACGATGCGCACGAAGGTGCCCTCGCAGCCGCCCTTGGTCGGTGTCGGCGCGCTGAAGACGAAGCTTGCGCCACTGCCTTTCAGCTGATCGCTATTGAAGCTCATGCCGATAATGGAAGAGATCGAATGCTCGTTCGGATCCCTGTCGCTCCATGATGTCGTCGCATTGAAGGTCGAGCCCGCGGCGGCGGCAAAACCAAGCGTCGGGAAGACATCCTTGCAGGCCGTCACTCCGGCCTTGTCGACATGCTCGTTGAACACGGTCCTCTGTTGTCCGGACGGGACGCCAACGGCGGCGGCCGTATCCTTGTCGCTCGTCGTCGTTCCGGAATCGGCCTGCGCGACCTCGATCGGCGCGCTATCGGCGGGCTTTGCAAGAGCGCCCGTCGCCGTCGCACTGTCAGCCGCCGTCAGATCGGCAAAGAGGTCATTTGCGGTCACCAGCTCTTTCGCCGTTCCGTCCTGTCCGGGTGAGCCGCGCTTGAGCGAAATTACATCCGGCCGCGCGAGCACGACGGTTGCCACGGCGGCGAGAATAAAGCCTCCGGTGAAGGATATCAGCAACATGCCCTTGCGTGTCTTCACACTCCTCGTCTCCTTGCGGCCGCGTTCAGCGACGGTTTCCCCTTCATGCGTCACGTCTTCGAGCGTGACTTCCTCGTCGCGTTTTTCCGCTTCGTCCCTCAGCATCACCCGCTCGTAGATCGATTGCCGTTCCATCACTTGATCGCCGCAAGCGCCGTCGGCAGCCCCTTGAACGTGGTATTGATCACCACCTTGCCGTCCTGCTGGCGCGGACTGGCATAGGTGACCTGCGTATCCGACTGGCTATTGATCTGTTTGCGCAGCGCCGGCCCGATGGGAACCAGGGCCAGGCAGACATTCTGATCGCAATTCTCGGTCTTGGCGTTGACCGTGTTCTTTCCATCCGCAAAGCCGATCGCCACCGTGCCACCGGCACCGACCTCAGCCGGCACGCGAACGATCATCAGCGGCTGGCCGGAAGAGGTTGCCGCGAGCGACCAGCTGAAAGCGAGCGCGCCGCTGCCATCGACGATGGTCTGCGTGATGTTGCAGGTTCGCTGTTTCTTTTTCAGGTTTTCGTCGCAAATCAGCGTCCAGTTCGGAAATGGCTGGATCATGCGGCGATACTGCCCCGGCACGACGCCCTGCGGCAGCGCGACCTCCGACGGCTTAATGCGATAGGATGCGGATGAGAGGGTCTGCCCGACGGCGCAACCGCAGCCGCCGGACAGAATCAGGCAGACCGGCAAGATCGCCCTCGTGATGGTCTGCCTGAAGTGTGACGATCCCAATCTCATCCTGGACCTCAATTGAACGTGTAGCTGAGGCCGGCGCCGACACCGACCGAGCCGTCGGCGACCGCGCCGGAAATATTGGTACGCAGCCGCCCGTCCTCGCTGGTGTAGCCGGCGCCGAAGGCAAAGGCGCCTTCGCCTCTCCAGAAGCCGCCACCGATCGCCGCACTCAGCTTGCCAGGACGGTCGTCATAACGCAGCGACGCGGCGGCAAGACCGATCGCGGCTGCCTGACGTGCCTCCGACCTGACGTCGCCGATTGAGGAGTTGAGCTGGTTGAACTTGCTGTCGGTGTAATTGTTGGCCGACTGGATGGCAGCCGCCGACGAACTATCCGTGTAGCTCTTCGCCGAACTCAGAGTCGTTGCCGCCGTCTGGGTCAACTGGCCGACATTGACCGCATCCGTATTCGCCGTGCCGGCAGCGACATTGTGGATCACCACCGGAGCGTCCGGATCGCCGCCCACCAGGCTCACCGAATTGGTCCTGTTGCCGCTGCCATCCGTGTCGTACTGCACGACGTTCTTGACGGTCGTATTGATATTGGTGACCGAGCTCTGGATGCTGTCGACCGCCTGATTGGTGGCATAAAGCTGCGAACCGTTGACCGCGTCCGTCGACGTATCCGACACCCGCCCGGCCGCGACGTTGGTAATCGTGCGCTCGCTGCCGACGCTGCCGATCGAGACCGTGCCGGCCGCGGTGCCGCCTGCATAATTATAAGTCTGGCCGCCGACCGTGCCGCTTGCCGTCGACACAACCGCAGAGGTCGTCGAATTGGCACCGAGCGCGACGGAGTTTGCCGTGTTCGCGGTTGCGCCGCTGCCGAAGGCGACGCTGTTGTCGGCGCTGGCATTGGCGTTGTTACCGACGGCCGTTGCGGCAGCCCCGCCCGCCGAAGCGCCGATACCCGCGGCCATCGCATTGGCGCCAGTTGCGCCGTCATTGTTGTAGTTGCCCTGCTGCGTGCCGCCGTCATTGGTGCTGTAAT
This sequence comes from Rhizobiaceae bacterium, assembly GCA_028865845.1. GTDB lineage: Bacteria > Pseudomonadota > Alphaproteobacteria > Rhizobiales > Rhizobiaceae > Rhizobium. The sequence continues at coordinate 3,149 of JAGWJK010000164.1, read as the reverse complement.
AATGCGCCGCGCTGTTGTTGACGGTGTTCGACAGATCATCGATTGCCGTATTCGTCGCAAAAAGCTGTGAACCGTTGACCGCATCCGTCGATGTGGCGCTGACGCGGCCAGCGGCGACATTGGTGATCTGGCGCTCGCTGCCGAGCGCGCCGATGGAAACGACGCTGGTCGGGCTGGCGCCGGCATAGGCATAGGTGGTGCCGTTGATCGTACCCGACGCCGTCGGATTTGCGGCCGATGTCACGGCGCCAGAACCCAATGCCACACTTCCGTCATTCAGAGCCTGCGCACCAAAGCCCATCGCTACGCTGTTGACGCCCGAGGCGGTGCTGTTGGCGCCGGTTGCCGTGCTTCCGTTGGCCGTGGCGAAGGCAAAGCTGCCGGTCGCCGTGCTCTCGGTGCCGCTTGCGCGGCTGTTTGCACCGGCGGCAGTGCTGCTGTCGGCAGTTGCCCAGGCGAGATTGCCGATCGCGGTGCTGTTGGCGCCCAGGGCCTGGGTGTTCGAACCGAGGGCAGCGCTGTTATCGCCGCTTGCCAGTGCGGCATCGCCGAGTGCCGTGGCGCTGGCGCCTGAAGCGACCGCGCTGGTGCCCGCCGCCATGGCGTTGGTGCCGGTCGCACCGTCATTGTCGTAGTTGCTGCCGGCGGCAGTATTGGTGGAGTTGACGCTGTAATAGTGCGTCTTGTTGGCGGCGATGGTGGTGTTCAGGCTATCGATTGCCGAATTGGTGGCAAAGAGCTGCGAACCATTCACCGCATCCGTCGACGTGCCCGAAATTCTGCCGGCCGCGACATTGGTGATCGTCCGTTCCGCCCCGACCGTGCCGACGGAGACGGTGCTCGACGGCGCGATGCCCGCAAAATTGTAGGTCGTGCCGGCGATCGTCACGCTCGTGGTCGCGACCGCCGCCGCTTCGACGGAGCCTTGGCCGATTGCAACGCCACCCGAGGTGGTAGCGATGGCGCCATCGCCGAGTGCCGTGCCGCCAAGACCGGCGGAGGCACCGGCGCCAATGGCAACCGAGCCGGTGGCGCTTGCTCCATGCCCGATGGCAATCGCATCGACACCCGTCGAGCTGGCATTCTGGCCCATTGCAATGGCGCCGTCCTCAGTTGCCTCGGCAGTCTCGCCGATCGCTATCGCCGCAATTCCGCTCGCCGTGGTCCCCTGGCCGAGAGCGACGCTGGAATTACCGGAGGCGGTCGCCAGGAGGCCGCCGGCAAAGGAGAAATCGCCGCTGGCGATGGAGCTCATGCCGATTGCCGTGCTGGAATCTCCGGATGCCAGCGCCTCGACACCAGCGGCCATGGCATTGGTGCCAGTCGCGCCGTCATTGTCATAGTTGCTGCCGGCGGCGGTATTTGTGGAGTTGACGCTGTAATAGTGCGTCTTGTTGGCGGTAACCGTGGTGCTGAGGCTGTCGATTGCCGAATTCGTCGCAAAGAGCTGCGACCCGTTGACCGCGTCGGTCGACGTGCCGGAAATGCGGCCGGCAGCGACGTTGGTGATCGTGCGTTCCGTGCCGACGGCTCCGACCGATACCGTGCTCGACGGTGCGATCCCCGCGAAATTGTAGGTCGTGCCGACGATCGTGACGCTCGTTGTGCCGATGGCGGCTGCCTCGACGGAGCCCTTGCCGAGTGCGACGCCACCCGCAGTCGTGGCGATGGTATTGTCGCCGAGAGCCGTGCCACCATTGCCCGCCGAAGCGCCGGCGCCCAAGGCGACCGAGCCGGTCGCGACTGCACCGTGCCCGATCGCGATTGCATCGACGCCTGTCGAGCTCGCATTCTGGCCGAAGGCGATCGCGCCATCCTGCGTTGCCTCAGCGGCATTGCCGATTGCGACAGCTGCGATCCCAGCGGCGGACGTGTCTTGGCCGAGCGCAACGCTCGATGCTCCAGAGGCCGTCGCCGATGCTCCGCCGGCAAAAGAGAAGTCACCGCTTGCGGCGGAACTCGCGCCGATCGCGGTGCCGGAGTCGCCCGATGCCAGCGCTTGAACGCCGGCGGCCATCGCATCGGTTCCCGTCGCCCCGTCATTGGCGTAATTGCTGCCGGCGGCGGTATTGGTCGAGTTGACGCTGTAATAATGTGTCTGGCCGCTGGTGATCTGATCTGCCAGCGAGAAGAGCTGCGAGCCGTTGATCGCATCCGTCGATGTCGACGTCACCCGACCGGCAGCGACATTGGTGATCTGCCGTTCGGCACCGGCCGTGCCAATCGATACGACGCTGGTCGGGGCCGCGCCGGCGAAGGTGCCGAAGGTGATGCCGTTGATAGTCGCAGAGCTGGTCGGATTGGCCGCGCCTTCGACCGAGCCCTTGCCAAGCGCCACACCGCCTGCCAGCGTGGCGACGGTATTGTCTCCGAGCGCCGTGCCGCCATTGCCGGCCGAGGCGCCGGCGCCCATGGCGACCGAGCCGGTTGCCGAGGCTCCCGTACCGATGGCAATCGCATCCTGGCCCGTGGACGAGGAAGTCGAGCCGATGGCGATGGCGCCTTGCTGGCTGGCGGTGGAACTGGTGCCGATGGCAATCGCATTGTTGCCGCCGACTGCCACGCCGCCGCCAAGGCCGATGATGCCGGTCAGATTGTCGGCGATCGTTGCATTCTGGGCAAACAGGATATTGCCGGCGCTGTTGGCGCCGACCGTGTTGCCGAAGCCGCCGATCAGGCTGTTGGAGTTGCCATTGCCGACCGTGTTGGACGCGCCGAAGACGGCCAGATCGCTGTTGCCGGCGCCGACGATGTTCTGCGAGCCCTCGATATTGATGGCCGTATTCGCGGCGCCGCCGGCAACACCGACCGTGTTGGTTGCGCCGATCACGTTGATCAGCTGGTTGTTGTCGCCGAGGATCGAGTTGCCGTTGCCGAGCTGCTGGACATTCTCGTTGCCGCTGCCGTCCAGCGTGTTGTTGTAGCCGAGGGTCTGGGCAAGGGTGTTGCCGGCCCCGCTCATGAGGTTGTCGGCGCCGTATTGCTGCAAGAAGCTGTTCGACTGAGCCACGGTGCCGCCGTCGATGACGTTGCCGACGCCGAGCTGCTGCAGATTGATACTGTTGTCGCCATCGACGACGTTGCTGAATCCGTAGTTCTGGATGTTCTCGTTGCCATCGCCAAGGATCTGGTTGGAATCGCCGATTTCG
>JAGWJK010001290.1 GCA_028865845.1 Rhizobiaceae bacterium | reverse complement strand
CGCCTCGTTGCCGGCCGCAATGTCGTCGGCATCCTCTCCGGCCACATCCATTTCGATCGCGTCAGCCAGTGGTACGGCATCCCGATCGTGGTCGGCGTTGGCCAGCATGCAGCGACCGACGTGCTTTATCTGCCCGAAGGTTTGCGGATGGTTTCCGGCGCTTCCTTCGCGATCGGCACTCTGCGTCCATCGGGCCTGAGCGTCTCGTTCGTGCCGCAGCCTTCCGAACGGCGCGAGCTGCACAGTTTCACGTTCGCCGAAATGGCCCATCTCGTCAAACGTTACGAAGAGCAGGGCGTCCTTCCCGCCGCCAACTGAGAAAGGAACATCGACATGAAGCGCAGAACCCTCATTGCAGGCGCAGCCGTGCTCGCTGGCCTGTCCTTTGCCACCGTCGCTATAGGCGGTGATATTCCCGCCAAGATCGATACGCCCGTCACGATCAACTACTACAATTATAATCTCGCAACCGCCGGCGTCGGCGCCGAGGCGACGAAAAAGCTGATCGCGGAGTTCGAAGCCGCCAATCCGAACATCAAGGTCAATGGCGTCGGTGTTTCTTCGTCAGACATCAGCACGCGCATCCAGGCGGATGTCGCGGCTGGCCGCGGGCCTGACGTCGCTCAGATGGTCTTCTCGGACTTCGACTACATGGTCCACAATCTCGGCGCGGTCGCTCTGGAAGACATCATTCCTGCGAGCGAGTTGAAAGCTCATTTCGAAGGGATCACACCGAAGGGCCTGAATCTCGGCGTTTATGACGGAAAAACCTACGGTCTCGCCTATACATTTTCTACGCCCGTCTTGTTTTACAACGCCGATCTCTTCCGCAAGGCAGGTCTCGATCCCGATCATCCGCCGAAAACCTGGGCTGAAGTGAAGGTGGCCGCCCAGGCCATCTACGACAAAGCCGGTGCCGATGGGCTGGCGACGGGTATCTTCGGGCCATCTGCCGGAGACTGGCTGTTTCAGGGCCTGATCCGCTCCAACGGGGCTAGCGTCATGAGCCCGGACCGCAAGACGCTGACCTTCGCTTCGCCAGAAGCGATCGAGGCGGTCAGCATGTTGAAAGATCTCTATAACGCCGGCGTCTATACCAATCTCGACATTAATGCCGCCATGGATGCGATGGCTGCTGGAACCGTCGGCATGTATCTGCAGACATCAGCGGTTCAAGGTTACCTGGTCAAGGGCGCCAAGGGCAATTTCGAGCTTCGCGCCTCGACCATGCCGCGCTTCGGCGACAAGCCGGTTCGGCCCAACAATTCCGGCAGCGCGCTCGTTATCATGAGCCATGATCCGATCAAGCAGAGGGCTGCCTGGGAACTAATGAAGTTCATGACCTCCAAGCACGCTTACACCGTCATAACCTCGGAGATCGGGTATCTGCCCCTGCGCACCGATATCGTTAACGACCCCCAATATCTGGGCAACTGGGTGAAAGAGCATCCGCTGATCCAGCCAAACCTGGAACAACTGGCCGTTCTCGAACCCTGGGAATCCTTTCCCGGCGCGAACTACCGCCAGATCGTCAAGACGATGATGGACGGAGCTGAACAGGCCGTCTTCGGCAGCGGCGATCCAGCCGAGGCCATGAAGAATGCGCAAACCTCA
>JAGWJK010000163.1 GCA_028865845.1 Rhizobiaceae bacterium | reverse complement strand
TTTGTAGGTCGATTAAAGCGCGTTAATCTTACCATGCGGTTAAAGCACTGGTCCCGCATATGTTTTTTTGAGAAATTGCTAACCATAGCAAAACAATGCCCCTGAATCCGCGGATGCCTCGGGGATTGCTATCTAATTTAGACCTTAAAGATAGGATGCGATCATCGGAACGATCGGCAGATAGGGAACATCGAACAGTTCCTCCCGCTCGAAGCGGCTGCCGGTCTTGGTCAGGCGCACCATGCGGCAGACCGTATCGGAAAGCATCAGCGGCGCGATCATCGATCCGCCAGAAACCAGCTGCTCGGCGTAAAAGCGCGGCATGGCCGTAAAAGCCGACGTCACAAGAATGCGATCGAAGGTGCCCTCACCCGGCAAGCCGACGCTGCCGTCGGCCTGGCGGATGATGACGTTGCGCAATCCGAGAGTGTCCATGCGCTGCTGCGCGGCGGCCGTCAGCGTCTTGTAACGATCGATCGTCAGCACCCGCTCGACGATGCGGCCCATAACGGCTGCCGTGAACCCACTGCCGGTTCCGACTTCGAGAACGCGATGACCGGGCTTGATCTTCAATCCATGCAGGACACGCACGACAAGATCCATGCCCTCCATGAAAGCCCCGCATTCGATCGGGATCGTCCGGCTGGAATAGGAATCATCGGCAAATTGCGGCGGCACGAAAGGCAGGCGCGGCGTCTGCTCGACAGCGGTCATAAGATCGATGTCCAATATGCCTTCCGCGCGCAGCCGCAGCACGACGGCTGCGAAGCCTTCTTTCTCGACCAATCGAGGTGTCAATCCGTTACTCCATACCGAGCGCCCGCGCGACGCGATCCTGCACCGAATAATCCGTCAAATCGAGTTTCAAAGGCGTTACCGAAATGCGATTTTGCTTCAATGCATGGATATCGGTGCCTTGGCGAAAGACGCCGCTGCGCTCGCCGAAACGCAGCCAGTAATAGGGAAAGCCGCGGCCATCGGCGCGCTCGTCGACCTGAAGATTGAAGGCGAGATTACCCTGTGCGGTGACCTCCGAGCCCGCAACCTGATCCGGGCGGGAATTCGGGAAGTTCAGATTGAGGAACGTGCCGTCTGGCAGATCGACGTCGATCAGCTTCTTCAGCAGCGCTGGAGCGTGCGTCTCGACAACTTCCCAGGGTACCACACGGGTGCCATTTTCATGCAGATAGGCCTGGCTCAGCGCGAAGGACCGCACACCCTGCAATGTCCCCTCGATGGCGCCGGCGATCGTTCCGGAATACGTCACGTCATCGGCGACGTTGGAACCGGAGTTCACACCGGAAAGCACGAGATCGGGCTTGATCTCCATCACCTGGCGAATGCCCATGATGACGCAATCCGTCGGCGTGCCGCGCAGCGCGTAGTGCTTTTCGGAAATCTTGCGCAGGCGCAACGGTTCAGAAAGGCTCAGCGAATGTGCAAGTCCGCTTTGATCCGTCTCCGGCGCGACGATCCAGACATCGTCGGACATAGTGCGGGCGATACGCTCCAAAACGGCCAGTCCTTCGGCATGAATGCCGTCGTCATTGGTCAGAAGTATACGCATCGCCCCACCGCTTCCGATTATGCTGCCCGCTCTATCCTCTTCAGACCACCCATATATGGCAGCAGTACGTCCGGAACAGTCACCGAACCATCGTCATTGAGATAATTCTCGAGAACGGCGATCAGGCAGCGCCCGACGGCCGTACCGGAGCCGTTCAGCGTGTGGACGAACTTCGTTGCCTTGTCGTCCTTGCCGCGGTAGCGCGCATTCATCCGCCGGGCCTGGAAATCGCCACAGACGGAGCAGGACGAGATTTCACGATAGGTATCCTGCCCGGGCAGCCAGACCTCCAGATCGTAGGTCTTGCGGGCACCAAAGCCCATGTCGCCAGTCGAGAGCGTCATAACGCGATAATGCAGGCCGAGCCGCTTCAGCACTTCCTCGGCACAGGCCGTCATGCGCTCATGTTCGGCGATCGAGCTTTCGGCATCGGTGATGGATACCAACTCGCATTTCCAGAACTGATGCTGGCGCAGCATGCCGCGCGTATCGCGGCCGGCAGAACCCGCTTCCGAACGGAAGGACGGGGTAAGCGCCGTGAAGCGCAACGGAAGCTTTTCCTGGTCGAGAATTTCGCCGGAAACCAGATTGGTCAACGTCACTTCGGCAGTCGGGATCAGCCAGCGGCCATCGGTGGTCCTGAACAGGTCTTCCGCAAACTTCGGCAGTTGGCCGGTGCCGAACATCGCTTCGTCACGCACCATCAGCGGCGAGCTAACTTCGGTATAGCCGTGCTCGCCGGTATGCAGGTCGAGCATGAACTGGCCAAGCGCCCGTTCAAGACGCGCCAGCTGCGAGGTGAGCACGGTGAAGCGCGAACCGGAAAGCTTTGTGGCGCGTTCGAAATCCATATAGCCGAGCGCTTCGCCGATCTCGTAGTGCTCCTGCGGCTTGTGGTTCCAGGTCGGCTTGGCACCCCAGGCATGCTTGACGACGTTGTCGTGCTCGTCCTTGCCAACCGGCACATCGTCGAGCGGAATGTTCGGGATGCGCGACAGCGCGTCGTTGAGCTCGGCCGTCAGCGCGCGTTCCTGCTCTTCGGCAGACGGCAGCGACACCTTGATGTCGGCGACTTCAGCCTTCAGCTTTTCAGCAAGTTCGCTGTTCTTCTGCGCCATGGCCGCGCCGATTTCCTTGGACGCGGCGTTGCGGCGGGATTGCATATCCTGGACGGACTGGACGACGGAGCGGCGCTTCTCATCGAGCGCGATGAGGCTTTGCGACAGAGGCTCTGCACCGCGCTTAGCCAGCGCTGCATCCAAAGCCTCGGCATTCTCACGAATCCATCTGATATCAAGCATCGTCGTTCCAGGTCGTTGCACACAGAAATAGCTCCGACCGAATTTTCGGTCGGAGATCGAACCGGCAAACCTTGTGGATGGCGATCTGGATCTGCTGCTTAGACGTTATCCGTCGGGGCAATATCCGAAGACCCGCCGTTCTCCTCGAGTGCTTGCCGGGCACGCTGGCGCTCCACGAGTCGCGCCGCATGAATGGAAATCTCGTAGAGAAGGATCGTCGGCAGTGCAAGGCCGATCTGGGACATCGGGTCCGGCGGCGTCAGCACGGCGGCTACGATGAAAGCGAAGACAATCGCGAACTTGCGCTTCTGCGCCAGCCACGCCGACGTGAGCAGGCCGACGCGCGCGAGTAGCGTTGTGATGACCGGCAGCTGAAAGACAAGGCCGAAGGAAAAGACGAGTGTCATGATAAGGCTCAGATATTCCGAGACCTTCGGCAGCAGCGCAATTCCGACTTGGCCGTCGGCCGGCACCTGCTGCATCTTCAGGAAGAACCACATCACCATGGGGGCGAAGAAGAAATAAACCAGTGCTGCGCCCAGGAGGAACAATATCGGAGATGCAATCAGGAACGGCAGGAAGGCGCCACGCTCGTTCTTGTAGAGCCCGGGAGCCACGAACTTGTAGACCTGGGCCGCGATGATCGGGAAAGCGATGACCAGCGCGCCGAACATGGCCACCTTCACCTGGGTGAAGAAGAACTCCTGCGGCGCGGTATAGATCAGTTCAGCCTTGGCGATATCGAGATGCGCCCAGCCGACGGCCCATTTGTACGGATAGACCAGATAGTTGAAGAGATGCTTGGCAACGGCGAAACAGCCGACGAAAGCGATGAAGAACGCCACCAGCGACCAGATCAGCCGCGTCCGCAATTCCATGAGGTGTTCGATAAGCGGCTGCGGCTTATCGTCGATATCACCCGTCATGCCTCGTCCTTCTTAATGGCTGGCTTCTTCGCCGGCGCCCGCTTCTTCGGGGCTGCGGCTGGAGCATCGGCGGCAGCGGCAACAGCAGCTGTCTTTCGCGGCGCCCGCTTCGGCTTTTCGGCAACAACCGACGTATTGACGGCCGCCGCCGCTACTTCGTCCGCCTTGACCCGCGGCTTGCGAACAGCCTTAGGCTTCGCCGGCGCCGCTTCGGCTGCAGCTACAGGCAGCGGTGTCATAACCGGCGGCGAGGAAATCACCGGAGCCGGTTCGGCAACCTGCGGAACGATATCGCTGGCCGGGGAGACGATCGGCGATGTTTCAGGCAATCCCATGGAGGGATCCGAAACTGGTACCGCTGGCGTCGATGTCGCGACCGCAGGCTTTTCGACCGTTGCACTGCGCTGCAGATCGGCCTTGATATCGTTGCCCATCTGCCGCAGCGGGTTCATGGCTTCCCGCAACGAATTGACGGGGTTGAGCTTCTGCGCATCAGAAATCGTCTGGCGCACATCGTCCAGATCGGCCTCGCGCATGGCCTCGTCAAACTGCGAGCGAAATTCGCCCGCCATCTTACGGGCCCGTGCGGTCATTTTGCCAATGGTGCGCAGCGTCGAAGGCAATTCCTTCGGCCCGATGACGACCAGCGCCACGACGGCAATAACCAGCAGTTCGGACCAGCCTACGTCGAACATGGAAAGGCTCCTGGGTGGACAGCAAGCTTCTCAGCCCCTGACACGCCCGACATCATTATTTCGTTTCGTCGGCCTTATGTTCGACAGTGCGAGAGGCGCCAGCCTGTGCAGGCGGCGTAGTATCCTCATCGTCGTTCATGCCCTTCTTGAAGCTCTTGATGCCCTTGGCGACGTCACCCATCAGCTCCGGGATCTTCCCACGACCGAACAACAACAGCGCGATGGCGAGGACAATCAGCCAGTGCCATATGCTTAGAGAACCCATTGCCATAACTCCCATTTTTATGTCTTCTCGATGTAAGACGTTTGCGGATGTTTTTCAAACACCAAAATGGACTGCATCGCCGCATATCACCAAGAACAGCGCCGATATCGTCGCCAGACGTCTCCAACCCGAGAGAATAATTACCATATTATTTTATACTAATGGCCAAACCGAGACTTAACGGTGAAGCTTTGGAAAAAGCTTTATCGGCCGCAAATGCAGCGATCAACAGGGATGCGGCCACTTTTTCGGCTCAATCGTCCGATCGGCCGCCCGGTGGCAGCAAGCCGAGTTCCTCCAGATCCAGTTGCGTGATCGGATCTTCGTCCTCGGTCAGTTCGTCGCTCATCAGCGGCGACGGCATGTTGAAATTGGCCGGAATGCGCCCCGACAGCAATCCGGCGCCCTTCAATTCCTCCAGGCCCGGAAGATCGCGGATTTCCTCCAGACCGAAATGGTCGAGGAAATCCCTCGTCGTGCCGAGCGTGACCGGACGCCCGGGCGTGCGCCGGCGGCCGCGGAAGCGAACCCAACCCGCCTCCATCAATACATCGAGCGTGCCCTTCGATGTCTGGACGCCTCGGATGTCCTCGATCTCCGCGCGCGTAACCGGCTGGTGATAGGTAATGATCGCCAACACTTCGAGGGCCGCGCGCGACAATTTGCGGACCTCGCTATCGTCGCGGCGAATGACGAAGGAAAGATCGGCGGCAGTTCGGAAGGCCCAGGCATCGTCGACCTGGACCAGATTGACGCCGCGCATCGCGTAATCGGCCTTCAGGCTTTGCATGATCGAACGGACATCGACGCCGCGCGGAATGCGATCGGCGATGAAGCCTTCGGAGACCGGCTGCGCGGAGGCGAACACCAGCGCTTCCGCTATACGCTCTGCCTCGCGGACAACACGCGAATCATCTGCGGGCATTGCCGGCGCCTCCTGACCGTCGTCCGGATGCTGGTCGTCGTCGGGGCGGATCACGCGCCCTCCTCCCTCATTCCGCCGCCTCGAGCGACGAATGCTTGGGACCACGCCGCATGAACAGCGGTTGGAACGCGCCCTCCTGGCGGATTTCGAGCTGGCCTTCGCGCACCAGTTCCAGCGACGCCGCAAAAGCGCTGGCAATGGCGGTAACGCGTTCGCTCTGGCTGGTCATGTAGCGCAGGAGATAATGCTCCAAGGCGGTCCAATCGGTGATCTCGCCTATCATTGCCGTCAACAGCTTGCGGGCATCGACGAGCGACCAGACACGGCGGCGCTCGATCGTCACCTGCGTCACCGCCTGACGCTGGCGCAGGCTGGCATAAGCGGTGAGCAGATCGTAGAGGCTGGCGTCATAAGCCGATTGTCTCCGGTCTGGAATGTGCTCCGGCGCACCTCTGGCGAAGACCTCACGGCCGAGACGATTGCGATTGACGAGATTTGTTGCCGCGTCGCGCATGGCCTCGAGGCGCTTGAGGCGGAAGGCCAGCGTCGCGGCCATCTCCTCGCCGGTCGGACCGTCTTCCTTGCTCTGCTGCGGAATGAGCAGCTTCGATTTCAGATAGGCGAGCCAAGCGGCCATGACAAGGTAATCGGCGGCAAGCTCGATCCGGATGCGGCGCGCCTGCTCGATGAACAGCAGATATTGCTCGGCAAGCGCCAGGACCGAGATGCGGGAAAGATCGACCTTCTGCGTGCGGGCCAGATGCAGCAACAAATCGAGCGGGCCTTCGAAGCCGGCGATATCGATGACCAGAGCCGGCTCATGCATGCCGCGCTCGGCAGTTCCATCCTGCCAAAGCTTGTCCATCGGCGTTGCCGCCTGCAAAGTTTTCTCCGTGCTGTTTACCTTGTCCACCCGTCAGATCCCCGGAATTGGGTTAGGCCACCGCAAATATCGCATCGAACTCGGCGCGAATCGCCGCCTCGTCCGCACCGTCATTATGACCGAACGCCGCTTCTACCGCCTTCGCGCGCGCAAGCGACGCGCCGCTCAGCACCGGCACATTGCGCACCACCTGCTGCATCTCATCCATCACGCCATTGCAGTGCAGCACAATATCGCATCCGCCCGCAACAATATTCGCCGCGCGTTCACCGATTGTGCCGGCAAGAGCATTCATGGACGTATCGTCCGAGAGCAGCAGACCTTCGAAGCCGATATGGCCGCGGATGATCTCGTCTACGACCTTGCGCGACGTCGTTGCCGGGTTGGCCGGATCGATGTCGGTAAAGACGACATGGCAGGTCATCGCCATCAGTTCGTCCTTGAGCGCGATGAACGGCGGAAAATCATGCGCCTCCAACTCGGCGCGCGAGACGGTGACGACCGGCAGTTCGTGATGGGAATCGGCAAAGCCGCGGCCGTGGCCCGGCATGTGCTTCATGACCGGGAGCACCCCGCCGGCCTTCAGCCCCTCGGCGGCGGCACGGCCCATTTCAGTGACCGTGACCGAATCGCCGCCATAGGCACGATTGCCGATCACGTTGCTGCTGCCTTCGACCGGCACGTCCAGCACCGGCAGGCAGTCGACGTTGATGCCGAACTTCAGGAGATCGAACGCATGCAAGCGCGACATCAGCCAGGCGGCACGCAGGCCAAGTGCACGATCGCGGCGATAGACATCGCCCAATGCCTGACCTGAAGGATAATGCGGCAAGATCGGTGGCCGAATGCGCTGCACCCTGCCCCCTTCCTGATCGATCAGGACAGGCACGTTGCGGCCGACACTGTCGCGCAGCGAAGCGACGAGGTCAGCGATCTGCGCTGGCTCGGAAATGTTGCGTCCAAAAAGGATGAAACCCCAGGGCTGTTCCGCCTGATAGAAGGAACGCTCTTCCGGGGTGATGGAGTGGCCGCTACAGCCGAGGATCACGGATTTTGATTCGGTCATGTCCGAATCATAGAGACGGCCCGGCGAAATGCGAGTGAGGCCAAGGCCAGATACACAAAAAAGACGGTAGCCAAAAATGAAACGGCGAGCCTGAGCCCGCCGTTCGATGCGATGATGGACGCTCGATCTCTTATTTCGAGATCAGGCAGGTGCCGCCGGCAGCGCGGTAACGCTGGCAGATATCGGCGGCTTCGTCCTTGGAGCCTGCAACCACACGAACGCGGTAGTAGGTGCCCTTGCCGGCAATGTCGGCCTTACGGATTTCAAGCGGGT
>JAGWJK010001289.1 GCA_028865845.1 Rhizobiaceae bacterium | reverse complement strand
CAGAGCGCTCGCCGAATTCGGCACGATCGCGCCTGATGACGTCAAGTTGATCAGTTTCGTCGACACCGCCGAAGAGGCGTGGAAGATCGTGGCCGATTTCTACGAGCACGAAAACGGGCACTGAGTACCATGGAAAAGCCCGCCGTCGCAGCGCGGGGCGGGCTCTTGCCGATCCGGGTCAGCTTTTGTTGATCCCCGGTTCAGCTTTTGCTGATACCGGGTCAGCCGTTGCTGGTCAGAAAAGGATCGGCGCTTAGAACAGCGGCCGGTCCGGCATGTCGTCGAGCGAGATCACGCCGTCATGGTTACGGTCCATACGGTCGAAGAACTTGTCGGCGGCGGCCTCAGCTTCCTGCTTGCTGATCTGGCCGTTCTCGTCCGTGTCGATGCGGTGGAACATCAGCATGCCGCGGATGAGGAAGGCCTCGCGCATGAAGTGGGCGCGGGGGCCGCCTGGGCGATGGCCGTGATGTTGACCCTTGCCGCCCTGATCGTCGGCCTTGGCCTGATCGCCGCTTTGATCGGTCTTGGCAGCATCGTCCCCGTTGGCCTTGGCATGTTCTGCCCGCCACTGTTTGACGCGCGCTTCATGGTAGGCGCGCAGTTCGCCGGGGGTGATCTGGCCATCCTTGTTGGTGTCGATCTCGTCGAAGATCTTGTCGACGCCGGCCTTCATCTCGTCTTTGGAGATCTTCATGTCGCCATTGGTGTTGAATTGCTTCAACATGCGCACATAGGCGACTTCGGGTGGGATGCGGGGACCACCGCCATGCCGTCCGCCGTGATGCCAGTTCGTACCACCCTGGCCCTGCGCGGCAGCGAAGCTTGCCTGCACGGCACCGCCGGCCAGAAGAGTTGCGGAGAGACCAACCAGAAGAAGTTTTTTCCCGTTCATCGCTTTTCCTTTCGAGCGGTGGATATGCTCAAAAGATAGGACCGAGGCCGGAAAATCACCAATTAAACATCCGTAAGCTGGATGAAACTTTGGTAATGCACAACCAATGAGTGTTAATTTTTGATTAAGCCAAAGCCTTGAGAAAAGCGGTGAGATCATCGGTGACGTAGTCGATATGATCGTCCTCGCCGCTGGTCTTTTCCCACCATTCGACCACGGTGCCTTCCAGGTTCTGCGGCACCAGCAGCACGGTTTTCATGCCGAGCGCCTTCGGCACGGTGAGATTGCGCGGCAGGTCCTCGAACATCGCGGCCCTGCTGGTATCGACCCGGTTCAGGCTCATGAACTTGTCGTAGGCGCTGCCCGCCGGCTTCGGCACATAGTCGGCAGCGACGATGTCGAAGATATCGTCGAAATGATCGAGAATGCCGAGCGCGCCAGCGGTCGCCCGTGCGTGCTTGACGCTGCCGTTGGTGAAGATGAACTTGCGGCCCGGCAGCGCCTTGATCGCAGCGCCGAGTTCCGGCTGCGGCATCAGCGCCGAATAGTCGATCGCATGCGCCTTTTCCAGGAAGTCGTTGGGGTCGATGTTGTGATGGATCATCAATCCCTGCAGCGTCGTGCCGTGATCGAGGTAGTATTGCTTCTGGAGCTTGCGCGCCTCGTCCCGCTCCATCTGCAACAGCGCCGAGACATACGCCGTCATGTTCTTGTCGATCTG
>JAGWJK010001288.1 GCA_028865845.1 Rhizobiaceae bacterium | reverse complement strand
AGGCCCGCGATCAGTCGCCAGAAAATATGAAGCAATTTCAGAGATAACCAGCCGTTTTGGCTGGACCCCAACGTTATCTCTGACATCTCTATCAACGCCCCTATGTAGAGAAAAAAATTCCACTTTGAAGAGAATAGGAAAGCGCACTTAATACCATCTTAATTTCGGATGGCTAGAAAGTATGACGGGCTGCAGCCTGAGTTTAATGTGTCTGTTTCAAGCTAGATCTCGCGCCAAACGACGTGCTGACGAGTAAATGCGCCCGTAAAGGTTGGTGAAGGATTTAGACATGCTTGGTTCATCGATAATCAATGCGGTGGCAAGTCTGCTATCTCTCCTTGCCGGCTTCGGCAGCAGCGTTGTCGTTGCACGCCTTCTCGGTGCTGATGGCACCGGGGCGGTGGCCTATGCGCTGTGGATCATGACCTCTGCAACGCTTCTGGCCGACATGGGTATACCGCAGGCGCTGCTTAGATTTGTCGGACGGGATGGGCAGGACCGCGCGAGTTTGATTATGGCGTTGACACGCCGCTTCTCCGTTTCCACCGCTTTGCTCGCCCTGGTCATCATCGTCGTCGCGGCGTATTTCTATGCTACCGGCGCCGCCGGCATCGCGATGACCTGGATCGCGACGGCTGGGCTGTACATCGCCTATGCTTATTCGACCCTTGCGCTGGGGATTGAACAGGGTCTTGGCAATTTCAGAAAAGCGAGTGCAAGGACCGCGATCGGCTGCCTCATCCAACCGTTTTCTGTTGCGCTCGGTGCATTTTTCTTCGGCCCCGCCGGCGCAATCGCCGGGCATGTTCTGCGTCATTTGCCGCAAGCACTAGCGTTGCGCCTTTACTTCGGACGACGGGAAGAAACCAACCCGCAGCCAATTCCGGATATCGTCAAAACCTATTCGCGCAACAACTGGCTCGCCGGCGGACTGAGCTCACTCCTCGCGTCGCGGATCGAGTTTTCGATCATCGGATTCTACTTCAGCGTTAATCTTGTCGGTCAATATGCGACGGGGGCAACGATGGCGGGAATGATCATTCAGCTTTCCTTCGCCCTCGTGACCGTCCTGGTGCCGCTTTTCGCCTCTCATCGCGATCGAGGAGACAGTATGGGCCTCAATCGCTCCTATCGGCTGAGCATGTGGGGAATGACGTTCCTGATGGCGCCGATCTGCTTCGGTGGCGGTGCGGTTGCCCCCGTCCTGGTGCCGATGCTGTTCGGCCAGGGGTTCCAGCCTGCCGGTGAGCTTGCGGCCGTTCTCCTGCCCTTTACGGTTGCGCAGGTTTTGACGACCGTCTCCTATAGAATGATGCTCGCTCACGAATGCAGCAAGGCAGTGCTGCAATTCTCCCTGTGGGAGGGCTTTCTCGGCATCATTGCCTTGATGATCGCGATACCGTTGTTCGGGGCGACCGGTGCCGTCTGGACAAAGGGCCTGATTGCCGCTGCGAGCGCGCTATTGCACATCGGCTATTGCTGGAAAAAACTCGACGTTCCGTTGCATCCGCTGCCGATCATGAAAATCTTCGTGTCGGCTGCACTTTGTGCAGGTGCGGCGGCGCTGGTGCTGGAATGGAACTCGGGAATTCTCGGCCTGGCGCTCGCGATCCTGGC
>JAGWJK010001287.1 GCA_028865845.1 Rhizobiaceae bacterium | reverse complement strand
TAGGGCAGGCCGACATAATTTTCCGCAAGCGCCGTCGAAGCGGCGCGCGAATGGGTGAGATAGTCCAGTTCCGCTTCCTGGATCTTCTGGTCGAAATCGCCTGTATCCGGAAAGCGATGCATCATGGTCGTCATCCACCAGGAAAACCGCACCGCCTTCCAGACGCGGGAAAGCGCGCGTCCAGAATAGGCCTTCAGACCCTCGTCCGAATGGTCGTGATAATGCTCGACAAGCCCGGAGAACAGGTAGTGCACGTCGCTTGCTGCAAGATTGAGCCCCTTGGCTCCGGTGGGAGGCACAATGTGGGCGGCATCGCCGACGAGGAAAAGACGGCCGAAACGCATCGGCTCGGCGACGAAGGATCGCAGCGGCGCGATCGACTTTTCGAAGGAAGGCGCGGTGATCAGCGCTTCGGCATGGTGCGCGGGCAGCCGGCGGCGCAATTCGTCCCAGAAACGTTCATCGCTCCAGTCCTCGACTTTCTCGGTGAGAGGACATTGGATGTAATAGCGGCTACGCGTCGGCGAGCGCATCGAACAAAGGGCAAAACCGCGAGGGTGGTTGGCGTAGACCAGTTCGTGATTGACTGGCGGCGCGTCGGTGAGCACGCCGAGCCAGCCGAAGGGATAGATCTTCTCGAAGTTGCGGATCGATCGTTCCGGTACCGATTTGCGGCTTACCCCATGAAATCCGTCACAGCCGGCGATGAAATCGCAGTCGATACGCTGCGCAACACCGTCCATTTCATAGGTGACATAAGGCTTTGCACCGTCGAAATCGTGGGGCTGGACGTTGGCGGCGTCATAGATCGACAGTGCGCCCCTTTGTTCGCGATGCGCCATCAGGTCCCGCGTCAGCTCCGTCTGGCCGTAAACCATCACGCGCTTGCCGCCGGTCAGGCCATGAAGATCGATGCGATGGTCGCGGCCGTCGAAGGCCAGCGAGAAGCCATCATGCGGCAATCCCTCGGCATGCAGGCGCGCGCCGGACTTCGCCTTGTCCATCAGCCCGGCGGTGCCTTCTTCCAGCACGCCGGCACGGACGCGACCGAGAATGTAATCCTTGCCGACACGGTCGATGATGATGTTGTCGATGCCGGCTTCCGTCAGCAACTGGCCAAGCAGCAGGCCCGACGGTCCCGAGCCGATAATGGCAACCTTGGTGCGCATGATATCCTCCCATGCCTGTCTTTCGCTAAATTCTGCGCGGCACGACATCGCGCAACAATGGACATTTCACCCAAGAAATTGCACAAACCGAACATGGCCATGGGAGAGAGCCATGTCGAAACCTGTACCGACCTACGAACTCTACGGCGAAAATACCGGCAAGAAACCGGATTTCTGGCTGCACTGCGAAACGATTCCATCACGTAGCAGCCTGCATCACTGGGAGATCCGGCCGCACCGGCACGAGAGCTTTTTTCAGATCTTGTACATAGACACCGGCTCGGGCGATGTCGTCTTCGGCTCCGAAAGCCATCCGATCGTCCCGCCCGCTGTCATCACCGTGCCGCCGCGGCTCGATCACGGCTTCCGGTTTTCCAGGGACATCGACGGCGTCGTCATCACCGTCCTGATCTCCCACCTCAAGACCGCACCCGGCGATCGCAGCCGCT
>JAGWJK010001286.1 GCA_028865845.1 Rhizobiaceae bacterium | reverse complement strand
ACCGCCATCATTCTAATCGCCGCATCGGCGCTGAATTTCGATCTCGGCCTGCCGACCTTCCTCGCCGGTCTTGCCACGACCCTGATCGTGCTTGCCTTGAACCGGCAGAACCCGCTGGCAACCTTGAAGGGCGTTTCCTGGAGCGTCCTGCCGCTGGTCGCCGGTCTGTTCGTGATCGTCGAGGCACTGAACAAGACGGGCCTCACCGCCATGCTTGCGGCGCAGCTTTCCTATTATGCCAGCATCAGCGCGGCCCAGACGGCCGGGGCGGCCGGCTTTCTCGTTGCTCTCCTCTGTAACCTCGTCAACAACCTGCCGGCAGGACTGGTTGCGGGCAGCGCCGTCCAGGCAGCTCAGGTGTCCGACAAGGTTGCCGGGGCCGTTCTCATCGGCGTCGATCTCGGGCCCAACCTCTCCGTCACGGGATCGCTCGCGACGATCCTCTGGCTATCAGCCCTTCGTCGCGAAGGATTGCATATGGGTGCATGGCCGTTCTTGAAGCTCGGCGCCGTCGTGATGTTTCCAGCGCTCATCCTCTCGCTTGCGGCAATGGTGCTGATCTGACGTAAAATTCGTAGGCGCAACCCGCTTCCAGGAACACTGGACGAACGACGCAAGGCGGCTCCACCTCCTGCCAAAAACCGTTGCCTCCAAATGGTGCAAATCGTTGGCGTGATTAGATTCAATTCATCGCGTTTTAGTGCCTTGAGGGGAACCGATTCTTAACCCCGCTCTGGCACAACTATCGTTGGGTTAAGATCACAATTTTTAGTATTGCGTATTGATCATGGCGGTCTTTCAAACAGCGGAGAAAATGCTGCCATCCGGGCTTCGGGCTGTTCTATTGCCCTATGCGCGGAAATTGGCGCCTCTCTTCTCCGGACGCGATGAAAAGGCCGTCTCGCAGCGCATGGCGCTGATCGCCTTTGCCATCCGCATTATCGGTGCTGCCCTCGCCTTCGTCTCGCAGATCGTCCTTGCCCGGATGATGGGCCGCTTCGAATATGGTGTCTTCGTCTTTGTCTGGGTGTTGATGATCCTGTTCGGCAACCTTGCATGCCTGGGTTTTCCGACCGCGGTCATCCGTTTCCTGCCGCAATACGCCGCTGCCGGCAATCACGATGCCGTGCGCGGCCTGACGAGCACGGCCCGCCGTTTCGCCCTGGCGGTTGCCGGCGGACTGGCGCTCATCGGCATGGCGGTGCTGCATTTCTGCGCCGGCATGATGGAAAGCTATTATGTGATGCCGATCTTCCTCGGCCTGTTCGCCGTGCCAATGATCGCGCTCGGTGACGTGCTCGACGGCACGGCACGTGCCAACCACTGGCCGGTCATGGCCCTGAGCCCGACTTTCCTCATCCGCCCGACATTCATCCTGCTCTTCATGCTGGCCGCAATCCTTTCAGGCGCGGCCCATACGGCGGTGACGGCCATGGCCTCCGCGCTCGCAGCGGCCTTCGTGACCGTGCTCTGCCAATATCTCGCGGTGACCTTCCGCCTGCGCCGACATTTTCCCCATGGCGCGAAGTCCATCCAGTTCAACGCCTGGTTCGCCGTCGCTTTCCCGGTCTTCCTGGTCGAGGGCGTTGGCTATCTGCTCACCAATTCGGACGTCGTCGT
>JAGWJK010000162.1 GCA_028865845.1 Rhizobiaceae bacterium | reverse complement strand
GGCCGTCGATACGCCGACGATACCCGCGCCGAGTACGATTGCGTCTTTTGTCATGGTTCCCTGCTATCCGCATGCTTTTTCTAAGCATCGAAAATGCATGGGTAAATGCTGCGGCGCAAATGAAAAATGCATTCATGCTCTTACAGGTCTTAACGCGGCATTTTCGGCGCGGATTCGAACCGTCAGGATTGCGGCGTTGAGCAGCGAAAAGACGAGGGCATAAAGCGGCAGATCGAAGGCGAGGGGCAGCGCGGCAATCTCGCCGATCACCACCGCGTAATTCGGGTGGCTGAGGAAGCGATAGGGACCGCTGGTGATCAACGGTGCCTTCGGCAGGACGATGATGCGCGTCGTCCAGCGTTCCTTCAATGTTGCGAGCACCCAGACGCGCAGGCCCTGCAATCCCATGAAGATCACGAACCACAGGGGTTCGACCGGCCGGCCGGTGGCAAGGAGCCACAGGCCGAGCAGCCACGCCGCGTGCATGGCGACCATATAAGGATAGTGCCCCGGAGCGATCTCGTGGGCGCCTCTTGCGAGCAGGGCCGCGGTATTGCGCCGGGCATGCACCAGCTCGGCAAGGCGCTGCAACGTGACAAATGTGAGCAGCGCGATCGACGGCCAGAGCATCAGGCAACCCTCTTCAGCGTGATGCAACTCGCGGTAAAGCCGGGACCCATGGCGATGAGTGCGGAACGCTTGGGCAGGCCGGCAATGATCGCCCGTTCCAGCACGAACAGCACCGTTGGCGACGACATGTTGCCGTAGTCGCCGATCACTTCGCGTTCGATATCGAGCGAGCCGGGCTCGAGCGAAAATGCCGTCTCGATTGCGACGAGCACCTTGTGACCGCCGGGATGGCAGATGAAACGGTCGACATCTGCGATCGACAGGCCGGCGCGGTCGAGGATGCCAGCGACGGCGGGCTTGATATTGGCTTCTGCAAAGGGCGGCAACGATTGTTCGAGGATGATGCCGAGGCCGGTGTCGTCGATTTTCCAGCCCATGATGCCGAGCGTATCGGGAAAGAGATGTTCGCCGGTCGATTCGATTTCCGCCAGGCCATCTTTGCCGGCTCTTAAAATGCAGGCGGCCGCGCCGTCGCCGAAGAGGGCCGTCGCGATGATGTTCGGCCGCGTCAATTCGTCGAGGCGGAAAGCCAGCGAGCAGAGTTCGATCGAGACGAACAGCACGACGGCGCCGGGGCGGCTCTTGGCCATGCGCGATGCGATCGCAAGACCCGATACGCCGGCCGCGCAACCGAGCCCGAAGACCGGCACGCGCTCGATATCCGAGCGGAACCCCATCTCGCTCGCAAGCCGCGCCTCGAGGCTCGGCGTCGTAAAGCCGGTCGAGGATACTGTGACGATACAATCGACATCAGCGGCCTTGAGGCCCGCGCGATCGAGCGCGTTGGTTGCCGTTTCGACGAAGAGCCTGCTCGCAACCTCTGCGTAGGCCTCCATGCGATCCTGCCAGCCATGCGGCTGTTCGAACCAGGAAAGCGGGCGTGCGGCGTGGCGCTTGCGGATACCGGCGCTTTCGAAGACACGGGCGAGATGCTTGAATTCGCGATAACGATCGGAAAAAAGCCGGCCAGCGGTTTCGGCCGCTTCCGTTTGGTAGATGATGTGTTCAGGCGTGGCGACGGCCAGACTGACAAGCTTGACGGTATCGATCACTTGTTTCTCCTTGCGAGCCCCTTGCCGCGCCGCCCGTCCATCGGACGATAAGGGCGCGATGACGCCGTTGCATCGACGCGCGACGTTTCGGGGTCAGCCGCGATTCGGATGGCTCGGCGCCGGGACATGGGAGGAACACCTGATATGGATGATTTATTCGAGGCAAATTCGGTCACGAAAGAGTGAGGGGCAGCGCCCGACCGTCCGGTGAGAAAAAAAGCGAAGGCTCCGAATAAAACGAATGGATGGCGTGTTCTCTGCTCGCAACGTTCATTTTGCCAAGGAGCAATCCCATGACGACTACCGCTTTCCGCCTGGCCTCCGTCGCTCTCGGCGCCTGCCTCACCCTCGGCGCCTTCACCATTCCGGTTTTTGCCGTCGGTGACGACTCGAGCGAGACGCCGACCTGCAAGAAAGGCGAGATCTACGACAAGAAGACGCAGAAATGCGTGAAGCAGCACAGTGCCAACGTTACGGA
Organism: Rhizobiaceae bacterium; assembly: GCA_028865845.1. GTDB lineage: Bacteria > Pseudomonadota > Alphaproteobacteria > Rhizobiales > Rhizobiaceae > Rhizobium. Next base: position 5,776 of record JAGWJK010000162.1, on the reverse strand, counting down.
CGAAAACCGCGCGGACTACGCCTATTCGCTCGCCAAGAAGGACCACCGCTACGAAGAAGCGCTGGAAGTCCTCGACACCATGAAGAATCCGAACACGGCCGAAGCCTTGAACTATCGCGGTTATGCCACTCGCAAGCTCGGCCGCACGGATGAAGGCATTTCATACTACCTGAAGTCCGTCGCCATGGACCCGAAATATTCGCTGGTTCGCGAATATCTGGGCGAAGCCTACGTCATCAAGGGCCGCGTCGATCTTGCCAAGGATCAGCTGAACACGATCAAGACCCTGTGCGGCAACACGTCCTGCGAGGAATACCAGGATCTGAACAACGCCATTCAGAATCCGTCGAGCCTCTGAGCTTCGTTTCAGGTCTCCGGCATAAGCAGTCCTGTATTCAAAGGGATATTCGAGTGTCAGTCGCTCATTCCACAATTTCTGCTTATAGTCGGGTAAAATCGGAACCGCCGGCAAGACCGGCGATTCCGAAGAGCGCGAACTTCGCGGAGGGTGCCATAGCCAGCGAAGAGGATATCAGGACGGGACTGTCGCAGCATCTGACGCGGCTCTGGCGTTATGCCGTGGTGTTGTCGCGACAGCGCGATGTCGCCGACGATCTCGTGCAGGCGACCTGCGTGAGGGCTCTGGAGCGGGCAGGACAATTCATGCCCGGCACCCGGCTCGACCGCTGGCTGTTTTCGATCCTGCATTCGATCTGGCTGAACGAGATCAGGTCGCGCCGGGTGCGCATGGGCCAGGGCTTTGTCGATGCCGACGAGACCCTGGTTTTCGACGGTGCCCGCGAGACGGAAACGCATATCCTGGCCGGCCAGGTGTTGAAACAGGTGCAGGCATTGCCGGAAGCCCAGCGCACCGCGGTTTTCCTCGCCTATGTCGAAGGATTGTCCTATCGCGAGGTCGCCGAGGTTCTGGACGTGCCGATCGGAACGGTGATGAGCCGGCTTGCGGCAGCGCGGGCAAAGCTTGCGGAAGGCATGGGGCCGGCGGACGGTGCGCGGCTATCGACTGGGGGTGGGCGACTGGGGAACGGGAATGAGTGAATTGGATAACAGACAAATGCCCTCGGACGAGATGCTCACCGCCTTCATCGACGGCGAGCTCGATGCGGCCGAGCGCGAGCGGATAGAAGCGCTCATCGACAGCGACGCCAGGGTTGCGGAGCGCTTCGACTTTCTGTCGCGCAGCGATCTGCCGTTCCGCGAGGCATTCGAACCGTTACTTGCCTCGGCTCCGAACGCCAGGCTGGATGCCATGCTGGCTGCCATTCCGTCGACTGGTGAACAGAGCAGGAAAGCCGCGGGCATGAGCCGCCGCGGGTTCCTCTCGGCGATCGCCGCCTGTTTCGTTGTCGGCATTGCCATCGATCGCGGCGTAATCGAAATCGGCCACCGCCTCGCCAGGTCTGACGAAGGCACCGAGTGGCGCGCCGTCGTCGCGGAATATCTGTCGCTGTATACCTCGGATACGCTGAGCGCGCCGGCGGGCGACAGGGCACAGCAGGTCGCGCAGCTAAACGAGGTCGGAGCCAAGCTCGGCATCACGCTGACGCCGGAAAGCGTCGCGATGCCGGGGGTCGACTTCAAACGAGCGCAACTGTTGAACTATGACGACAAACCGCTAGCCCAGATCGCTTATCTCGATCCGGAGACGGGTCCAATGGCGCTATGCATCATTCCCTCGGAGAGGGGGGCGGCAGCGCCCGACATGGAAAATCGCAAGGGCATGAATGTCGTCTACTGGTCGAATGCAAGCCACGCCTTCATGCTGATCGGCCACGCGCCGATCGACCGGATGAGGGAGCTCGCCGACGACGTGCGGGGGCGCCTGACGGCTTAAGGCCGGAATATTTTCGTTGACGGCGGGGAATGCGGCCCCGTTTTGCGGGGCTTCGCAACCGCTCGCAAAGGGTCGTTGAGGCCCGCAAATCGCGCGATTCAAAAAGAATTTGGCGAAAACTCATCCTGCTGATATTCTCTGCCCAACGAAAATCGAATGAGCGCCTGCAGCATGCTCTTGGGCCTTGCGCGGCGCGGTGGAAAAGATACGTGAGTGACCCCGACAGCGGCAAAGCGCCGCAGGCAGACGGGGCGTCGGTCGCAGAGCGCAGGAAGGGTAAATCCTCCCGGCGCGCTAAGCGTAAGCGTGGCGGTCCAGCCCGTGATGCGGCTTATTCTGCGCAGGCCAATCAGGCCGGCAAGTCCGGTCCGGCGGCGACACGCCCAGATGAAAATGAGACCGGTTCTCCGGCCCGCAAGCGCAAGCGCCGCCGCCGCTCTCGTGGCGGTTCGCATGATGGCGCGCAGCAATCTTCCCCGGCACAACAGCAGCAGGCCTCTTCGTCCGACCATCGGGTTTCGGCCGAACACGGCCATGCGCCGCACAAGAGCGGCAAGAACAGGCGCAAGCACCGGAGCAAGCGCGGCCTGCAGGGCCGTCCGCTGGTCCATGAAAAGACGGCACAGATCGTTGCGCCGGCGATGGCAGTTGCGGCCGAGCACACGCCCGCCCGGAACGATCATCATCACGAGCGTCATCCGCAGCAACAGCAGCGCCGTGATGGCCATCCGACGCACCATCATCATACCGACGGCGACGGCCGTCCCATGGACCTCTATGCCGCGCTCGACCTCGGCACCAACAATTGCCGCCTGCTGATCGCCCAGCCGACACGCCCCGGCCAGTTCCGCGTCGTCGATGCCTTTTCGCGCATCGTGCGCCTCGGAGAAGGATTGGGCGCCAGCGGCAGGTTGTCGAACGATGCCATGGATCGCGCCGTCGAAGCCCTGCGCATCTGTGCGGCCAAATTGAAGACCCGGGACATCAAGCGCATGCGGCTGATCGCAACCGAGGCCTGCCGCGCGGCGGACAACGGCGAAGCCTTTCTCGCGCGCGTCACCGAGGAAACCGGCCTGCAGCTCGAGATCATCGATCGCGAAACCGAGGCGCGGCTTGCCGTTTCGGGTTGCTCGTCGCTCGTCGGTCCTGAAGCGCGCTCCGTCGTGCTCTTCGACATCGGTGGCGGCTCGTCGGAAATCGCGGTGATCCGCATCGGTGAAAACCGCTCCAGCCGGCTTGCCAATCACATCACCCACTGGACGTCGCTGCCGGTCGGTGTCGTCACGCTGTCGGAACGGCATGGCGGCCGCGACGTCACGCCTGACCTGTTCGAGGTGATGGTGCGCGAGGTCCAGGGCATGCTCGAGCGTTTCGATTGCCCGCCGGTGCAGGGAGCGGCACGCGACAGCGACGATTTTCACCTGATCGGCACGTCCGGCACGGTAACGACGCTTGCCGGCGTGCATCTCGATCTGCCCCGCTATGACCGCCGCAGGGTCGACGGCGTCTGGCTGTCGGATGACGAAGTGACTGCGATGCAGGCAAAGCTGTTGTCGTGGGATTTCGCCGGGCGCGCCGCCAATCCGTGCATCGGCCCCGATCGCGCCGACCTGGTGCTTGCCGGCTGTGCTATTCTTGAGGCGATCCGCCGCCGCTGGCCGAGCCCGCGCATGCGCGTCGCCGATCGCGGCCTGCGCGAGGGACTGCTTACCGATATGATGGCGGATGATGGCGTGTGGCGGCGTGGCCGTTCGCGCCGGGGTCATCGCCCAAGGGATTCGAAAGGGCCGCAGGCATGACCAAGCCACCGATCGCCGGCAACCGTACTGGCCGTAAACTCGGCCAGCGTGTGAAGAACAAGAAGATGAAGGCCTCCTCGCGGCAGTGGCTGGAGCGGCACATCAACGATCCCTATGTGCAGCGCGCCCAGCTCGAGGGCTATCGCGCCCGTGCGGCTTTCAAGCTGCTGGAGATCGACGAGAAGCACAATATCCTCAGGGGCGCGCGCCGCATCATCGACCTTGGCGCCGCGCCGGGAAGCTGGTCGCAGATCGCCGCCAAGGTCACGGGATCGACCGAGGAAGACATCCGCGTCGCCGCGATCGATTTTCTCGAAATGGCGCCGATCCCCGGCGTCACTATCCTGCAGCTCGACTTTCTCGATCCCTCGGCGCCGCAGCAGTTGATCGAAGCTGTCGGCGGCACGCCGGACCTGGTGATTTCCGATATGGCGGCGCCGACGACGGGTCACCAGCGTACCGACCATATCCGCACCATGCATCTTTGCGAGGTGGCCGCGCATTTCGCCATCGAGGTTCTCGGCGAAGGCGGGCATTTCCTGGCAAAGACATTCCAGGGCGGTACGGAACGCGATCTCCTGACCCTGCTGAAGCAGAATTTCCGCCAGGTCGTGCATGTGAAGCCGGCTTCGTCACGCTCGGAATCGGTCGAAATGTTCCTGCTTGCGAAGGATTTCAAAGGCCGGCAGCCGGAGGAGGAGGTAGAGTAGCGCAAGGGAGTGCTTGCTTTATGTGCAGTTTTTGTCCGATAGTACCGCTTTACTGATCGGCATTGCAGGCAACGCATACCCCATGCTTCTCTATGTAACCCTTGGCACCAACGATATTCTGCGCGCCCGCGACTTCTATAACGCGGTGCTGCCCATTCTTGGCTATCGGCTTCAACGCGAAGCTGACGAAGAGATCGGCTACGCCGCCGACGGCGACATCCGCTGCCGCCTCTGGGTCGTAACCCCCTTCAACCACCGCGCCGCGACGATCGGCAATGGATCGATGGTGGCTCTGCATGCCGAAACCCGGGCGGATGTCGATGCGTTTCATGCCGCAGCCCTTGCACACGGCGGTACGGACGAGGGCGCCCCTGGCCTGCGCTCCTATCACGCGCATTTCTACGCGGCCTATGTCCGCGATCCAGACGGCAACAAGATCAGCGCTGTCTGCGAAAGGGCCGAATAAGTCCTCTCGTCTTCCGATCTGAAGCCTACTTTACCGCCGTCTGCTGCACCGGAACCTGCGTCTGGCTTGCAGCCACCCGGCGCATGCCAGCCTTGTGACCGGAGACCATGGCGCCGGCGTTGCGGTCCATGCGGATGAAGGGGATCGTGGCGATCACGGTCAGGATCGAGATGCTGAAGAACGCGATGTGGAAGTCACGCACCTGCAGCTCCGTACCGCTGAAATAGGTGCTGGTTTCCAGGATTGCTGCTGCGACAGCGACGCCGAGCGCAAGGCTGATCTGCTGCATGACCGAGCTCATCGACGTTGCCTGGCTGGCCTGGCGGTCATCGATATCGGCAAAGGCCAGCGCGTTGACGCCGGTGAAGAAGAACGACCGCGAGAAGCCGCCGACCAAAAGCACGGCGATAATGACAAGGTGCGCCGTCGACGGCTCGAAAAAGCCGGTGATGATCGTCGTCATTGTCGTGATGCCGGCCGCTGTCAGCAGCGCGGTCTTGAAGCCGACGGCGTTGAAGACGCGGCGAGCGATGAACTTCGTCGAGATAGCACCGATGGCGCCGGCAAAGGTGATCAGGCCCGATTGGAACGGATTGAGACCGAAGCCGAGCTGCAGCATCAGCGGCGTCAGGAAAGGCATGGCGCCGATGCAGATACGAAAGAGCGTGCCGCCGGTGACCGACGCACGGAAGGTGCCGTTCTTCAAAAGCGTCAGGTCGAGGATCGGTGCCGGATGGCGGCGGGCATGGCCGATATAGAGGAAGCCGCAGATGAAGCCGATGACGACGGCCGAGATGCCGATGACCGGCGGCAGCGCCGGCAGGCTGATGACCGACATGCCGAAGACGACGCCGGCCGCAGCCACAGACGTCAGCACGAAACCGATGACATCCAGCTTGGGCGGCATGATCGCTTCGACCTCAGGCAAGAAGATCGACGACAGGAT